>DASWBQ010000189.1:0-4825 GCA_036390535.1 Gemmatimonadales bacterium
TCGCTCCCGGCCGGACAGGTGATCCCCGGGGCGCAGGAGCAGGGCTTCACCGACATGGGCATGGAGCTGGGTGACCAGGCGAAGGCGACCCTGGCCGGGGTGCAGGAGGTGGCCAACAAGCAGCTGGCCGACGATCTCCACAACACCCTGAGCAGCATCCAGCGGCTGGCGGACACCTACGCCAACACCAGGACCGGGCCCTCCGCGGAGCTGACGTCGGCGCTCCGATCGCTGGAGAAGGTCAGCACCCGGCTCGATTCGACCCTCGGCGACCCCGCGATCAATCGGACCATCGCCCAGACCGAATCCTTGACGGTCCGCTTCAACCACCTGGCCGACCAGTTGGCCGGGACCGGATCCCGGATCGACTCGCTGCTCTCGAAGGTGAACAGCGGCCAGGGGACCGCGGGGAAGGTGGTCAACGACTCGACCCTCTACGTCAACCTCCGCGACCTGAGCGCTTCCCTCAAGGCCTTCGTGGACGACCTCCGGAAGAACCCGGGGAAGATCTCGGTGCAGGTGAAGCTGTTCTGAGTCCTGAGCCGAGAGTCGAGAGTCGTGAGATCTGAAGGCCGTTCCCCACCAGGAGAACGGCCTTCGTCTCTCACGTCTCTCGGCTCTCGGCTCTCGGCTTAATAGAACGTCCTCCCCTCCTTCGCCATCTTCCGGAGCAGTCGCGGCGGGTCGAACCGCGGCCCGTGCTGCTTCGCCAACCCCCGGCACTCGGCCACGAACCGGCTCACCCCCAC
Organism: Gemmatimonadales bacterium; assembly: GCA_036390535.1. Lineage (GTDB taxonomy): Bacteria > Gemmatimonadota > Gemmatimonadetes > Gemmatimonadales > GWC2-71-9 > SZUA-320. Next base: position 750 of record DASWBQ010000189.1, read on the forward strand.
GGTATCGATCAGCGAGAGCGGGCCCCCGGTCCAGGGCGCGTAGCCGAGGCCCAGGATGCAGCCGACGTCGCCTTCGGCAGCGCTCTCCAGCACCCCCTCCTGCATCGTCTGCACCACTTCGAGAGCCTGGATGTACAGCAGCCGCTGCTGGAGCGATTTCACGTCCGGCTGCGTCGCGGCCACCGTGAAGTGCGCGGCGAGTCCGGGCCAGAGGAGTTTCCTGCCGCTGTCCGGGTAGTCGTAGAAGCCCTGCTTCACCTTCCGGCCGAGCCGCTTCAGCCCCAGCATCACGTCGAGGACTTCGTCGCCCGGCTTGGCCTGCCACTTGGCGCCGAGGTCCTTCCGGGTCTGCTCGCGAATGTGGCCGCTCAGGTCGATCTGCACTTCGTCGTGGAGACTGAGCGGGCCGACCGGCATCCCGGCCATCCGGCCGGCATTCTCGATCAGCGCCGGGGACACGCCCTCCGAGAGCATCGCCATCCCCTCGTAGAGGTAGGCACCGCAGACCCGGCTGGTCAGGAAGCCGCGGCCGTCCCGCACCACGATCGGGGTCTTCCGGATCTGCTTGACGTAGTCGAGCGCCCGCGCCAGCGCCTCGTCGCCGCTCTTCCTGCCGAGGATGATCTCGACCAGCGGCATCTTGTCCACCGGTGAGAAGAAGTGGATCCCGATGAACTGCTTCGGCCGGGACGAGGCCTCGGCCAGGCCGGTGACCGGCAGGGTCGAGGTGTTGGTGCCGAAGATGGCGGTCTTCGGGATGGCCGCCTCCGCCATCCGGGTGACGTCGGCCTTGATGCCCCGGTCCTCGAAGACGGCCTCGATCACCAGGTCGCACTCCGCCAGGTCCTCGTAGGAGGCGGTGGGATGAATGCGGGCGAGCAGCTCCGCCGCCTTCGCCGGCGACAGCTTGTGGCGGGCCACGGCCTTCTCGACCAGGCCCACCGAGTACCCTTTCCCCTTCTCGGCGGTGGCGACGTCGCGGTCCAGGAGCACGCACTCGATCCCCGCCTGGGCCGAGACGTAGGCGATGCCCGCACCCATGAGGCCGGCCCCGAGGATGCCCAGCTTCTTCACTTCCGATTGCGGGACGTCCCTCGGTCGTCGCGCCAGCTTGTCGGCGGCGCCTTTGTTGATGAACAGCGACCGGATCATGTTGCCGGCCACCGGGTCGAGCAGCAGCGACGCGAAGTACTTCGACTCCACCCGGATGCCCCGGTCCAGTGGCAGCTGGCCCCCTTCGAAGACGCACGACAGGATCGCCTTCGGGGCAGGGTAGTTGTGGAAGGTCTTCTGCTGCACCATCGCGTTGGCGCCGGTGAACACCTGGCTCGCCTGCGGCCCGATGTAACCGGTCTGGACCGGCGTCTTGGCGCCCTTCCGGTCCCACGGCTGGACCGCATCCGGCGATTCGAGGAGCCACTTCCGGGCGGCCTCGAGCAGCTGGTCGGCCGGCACCACGGCGTGGACCAGCCCCGCCTTGAGCGCCTCGGCGGGGCCGACCGGGTTGCCCTCGAGCATCATCATCAGCGCCGGTTGCAGCCCGATCAGGCGCGGCAGCCGTTGGGTGCCGCCGCCGCCCGGCAGCAGTCCGACCTTCACCTCGGGCAGCCCCAGCTGCACCCGGGGGTCGTCCACCACGACCCGGTGGTGGCAGGCCATCGCCAGCTCGAGCCCGCCGCCCATCGTGAGCCCGTTGAGGGCGGCGACCACCGGCTTCCCGAAGGTCTCGAGCCGGCGGAGCAGGAGGTTCAGGACCAGGCAGTTCTCGTAGTGCCTGGCCAGGTCGCCCTTCGCCTCGGCGGCCAGCTGCTGCAGCATCGAGAGGTCGGCCCCGGCGACGAAGCTGCCGGCCTTGCCCGAGGTGATGATCACGCCCCGGATCGCGGGGTCGGTCGCGGCCGTGTCGATCAGGCCCTGCAGCCGGGGGAAGAAGTCGAGCGTGAAGACGTTCATCGAGCGGCCGGGGAGGTCGATCGTCCAGGTCGCGATCCCGTCGGCGTCGATCGTCTGGCGGATGAGTTCGGTCATGGCAGTGTCCTCAGGTCCGCTCGATGATGGTCGCGATCCCCATGCCGGCCCCGATGCAGAGCGTGCAGAGGCCGGTGCCCGCGCCGCGCCGCTCCATCTCGTCGAGGAGGATGCCGAGGATCATCGCCCCGGTGGCCCCGATCGGGTGGCCCATCGCGATGGCGCCGCCGTTGACGTTGATCCGGTCGTGCGGGACCGCCATCACCTCCATGAAGCGGAGCACCACCGCGGCAAAGGCCTCGTTCAGCTCGAACAGGTCGATGTCCTTCACCGTCATCCGCGCCTTCTTGAGCGCCTTCTCGCTGGCGAAGCTCGGCCCGGTGAGCATGATGGTCGGCTCGGTGCCGTAGGTGGCGAACGCCCGGATCCGTGCCCGGGGGGTGAGCCCCAGGGCCTTGCCGATCCGGCGGTTGCCCACCAGCACCGCCGCCGCCCCGTCCACGATGCCGGAGGAGTTGCCGGCATGGTGGACGTGGTTGATCCGCTCCAGCTGAGGGTAGCGCTGCAGCGCCACGGCGTCGAAGCCCCACTGCTCGCCCATCTCGGTGAAGGCGGGCTCGAGCGCCGCCAGCCCCTCGAGGGTGGTCTCGGGGCGCACCAGCTCGTCGCGCTCGAGCACCGGCAGGCCGAGCACGTCGCGGACCGGCACCACCGACCGGGCGAAATGGCCGTGGGCCCAGGCGTGTGCGGCACGCTGCTGGCTCTCGACGGCGTAGCGGTCGAGGTCGGTCCGGGTGTACCCGTAGAGGGTGGCGATCAGGTCGGCGGAGATCCCCTGGGGAACGAACCGGGTGTGGAAGGCCGCCTGGGGGTCGGTCGGCCAGGCCCCGCCGGACCCGCCGATCGGGATCCGGGACATCGACTCGACCCCGCCTCCGACCGCCAGGTCGGCCATTCCCGACATCACCGCCGCGGCGGCGGTATTCACCGCCTCCAGCCCCGAGGCGCAGAACCGGTCGAGCTGCTTGCCGGTCACGCTCTGGGCGTAGTTGGCCTGGAGCACCGCGATCCGGGCGATGTCGCTCCCTTCCTCGCCGACCGGTGCGCCGCAGCCGAGAATCACGTCGTCGATCCGGCTGGTGTCGAGTTCGTTCCGGTCGCGGAGAGCCGTCAGTGTCTGGGTCGCCAGCGCCAGCGGGGTAATTTCGTGCAGGCTGCCGCTGACCCTGCCGCGGCCCCGCGGGGTGCGGACGTGGTCGTAGATGAAGGCGTCTGTCACGGGGTGTCCTTGCTGAGGAGCACGTCAAATGTAACGGGGGCCTGCCCGGCCCCCGTGGGAACCCCGCGGCACCCGCCGGCGTATTCCGGGGAACCTCCGCTGTGGATCGGACCATGACCGTCGTTCGCCTGCCGCTCCCTGACCTGCCGATCCGCCCTGTGGGGGAACCCTCACTGCGGCCGCTGATGGAGGACCTGCTGGTCGGGCTGGGAGAGGATCCCGGGCGGGAGGGCCTCCTCAAGACGCCCGAGCGGATGGAGAAGTCGCTCCGCTGGCTGACCCGCGGCTACACCATGAACGTCCGCGACGTCATCGGCGACGCCCTCTTCGAGGAGGACTACGACAACATGGTGCTGGTGCGGGACATCGAGTTCTACTCGATGTGCGAGCACCACATGCTGCCGTTCTTCGGGCAGGCCCACGTCGCCTACATCCCGAACGGCCGGGTGGTCGGCCTGTCGAAGGTGGCCCGGGTCGTGGACGTCTTCGCCCGCCGGCTCCAGGTCCAGGAACGGCTCACCGACCAGATCGCCGACGCGCTGGTCGAGGTCCTCGAGCCCCGCGGGGTGGGGGTGGTGGTCGAGGCGGCCCACTTCTGCATGATGATGCGGGGCGTGGAGAAGCAGAACTCAAAGACCATCACCTCGGCGCTGCGCGGCAACTTCCGCGAGGACCGGTCGACCCGGGAGGAGTTCCTGAGGCTGGTGCACGGGAAATAGGCGGCAGGGCGGCAGGACGGCAAGGACGGCAAGGACGGCAAGGACGCGTGAATCAGTGCCGCCCTGCCGCCCCGCCGCCCCGCCGCCTTAGTTTTGTCCATGCTCTCCGT
>DASWBQ010000190.1:0-2136 GCA_036390535.1 Gemmatimonadales bacterium
ACCGTGCGATACCTCGTGGCTGACACGGCCCGGATCGCGGCCTATCACTCGATCCAGGCCCTGCCGTGGACCGTCGTGGTCTCGGGCGCGGTGAACGAGTTCTCGGCCCCGTTCCTCCGGCTCGGGCAGCGGACCCTGCTGCTCTTCCTGGCGGTGGCGGGCCTGGTGACCCTCGTCTTCAGCCAGCTGCTTCGCCGCACCACCCGGTCGCTCGAGGAGTTGACGGTCGCGACGGCGGTCGTCGGCGAGGGCAACTTCGCTCCGGAGCTGCCGCCCGCCGGCCGTGATGAAGTGGGCCGGCTCACCGCCTCGTTCGGAACGATGGTGGACAAGGTCAGGGAGACCGTGGCTGAGATCCAGGCGAGCCGCCAGATGGCGGTGCTGGGGGAGTTTGCAGCCCACCTGTCGCACGAGGTGCGAAACCCGCTCACCTCGATCAAGCTCAACCTCCAGAAGCTGGAGCGCGACCGGCGCGAGGGCCGGCTGCCCGACTCGGCTGCGATACCACTCGGCATCGCCCTCCGGGAGTCCGCCCGCCTCGACGAGGTGGTCCGCGGCGTACTGGACCTGACCCGGAGCGCGCCCACCAGGCGCGAGCTGGGATCGCTCAACGCCGTGATCGCCGAGGCCATCGAAGTCGTGACGCCGCAGGCCGAGGCGAGTGGAGTGCGGATCGAACGACACCTGGATGCCATGGCGGACCGGGTGATGCTGGACCACTCCGCGGTGAAGGGCGCCATCCTCAACGTCTGCCTCAACGCCATCATGGCGATGCCTTCGGGCGGGACACTCACCGTTCGCACCACCTCCGCGGGCGGCGCCATCACTGTGGCGATCGGGGACACCGGCCCTGGCGTCCCCGAGGAGCTGCGCGACCGGATCTTCCAGCCCTTCTTCACGCGGCGTGACGGCGGCACCGGCCTTGGCCTGCCGCTTGCGAAGCGGGCCGTGGAGGAAAGCGGTGGAACGCTGTCCCTGTCGCCGCGCCCTGGGCCCGGCGCGGAGTTCATCCTCACCTTTCCGGCGGGAGGACCGGCGTGACCGAACGGATCCTGGTCGTGGACGACGACGCCTCCATCCGGGAGACCTTCCGCCACCATCTGGCTGGCCAGGGCTACCAGGTGGCCACGGCCGGAGACGCGACGGAGGCAATCGCCCAGGTCAGGACCTTCGATCCGGCCCTGGTGATTACCGACGTGCGAATGCCGCGACTCTCCGGGCTCGAGCTGCTTGAGCAGCTCAAGCAGGCCCGGCCCGAACTCGACGTCATCGTCATCACCGCGCACCAGGACATGGCCACCGCAATCGGGGCGATGAAGGCCGGGGCCTACGACTACCTGGTGAAGCCGCTCGATCTCGATCAGATCGATGTCGTGGTGGCCCGGTGCCTCCGCGACCGGGCGGCCCGGGCTCGGGCCCGCCGGCTGACGGAAGAGGTGTCCGGCCTCTGGGCGCTCGACCGGATCGTGGGGCGCGACCCGGCGATGATCGACGTCTTCAAGCTGATAGGGTCGGTCACCCGGGGCCGGACCCCAGTGCTGATCCGGGGCGAAACCGGGACGGGCAAGGAACTGGTCGCCCGCGCGATCCACTACAACTCCGATGCCGCGGGTGAGCCCTTCGTGGCCCTCAACTGCACCGCCATCCCTGAGGAGCTCCTCGAGTCGGAGTTGTTCGGTCACATGCGCGGGGCGTTCACCGGGGCGGTGAGCGACCGCCGGGGCCGGTTCGAGCTGGCCGGACGCGGGACCATCTTCCTCGACGAGATCGGCGACACCTCGCCGGCCCTCCAGGCCAAGCTGCTCCGGGTGTTGCAGGAGCGGGAGTTCTTCCCGGTGGGGAGCGAGAAGCCGAGAAAGACCGAGGCGCGCGTCATCGCGGCCACCAACCGCGACCTCGAGTCGCTGGTGAAGGAGACAAGATTCCGGGAAGACCTCTATTACCGGCTGAAAGTCGTGGAGATCCGGCTGCCTCCGCTCCGGGAGCGACCGGGTGACCTCGAGCTGCTGGCGAGGCATTTCCTCAAGCGCGCGGCCGCCGAGATGCACCTGCCGGCACCGGCCCTGTCCGAGGCCGCGCTCAAGGCGCTGGCGACCCATGACTGGCCCGGAAACATCCGCGAGTTGGAGCACACCC
>DASWBQ010000191.1:0-7462 GCA_036390535.1 Gemmatimonadales bacterium
CGGCCGTACTGCAGCTCGGCCGCCTTCTGCAGGTCCCCCCGCCGGGTAGCCTGGTCGACCTGGCCCCGGAGGTCCTCCACCTCCGCCTTCTTGGCCTGCAGGCCCTGGATGGTCTCCTTCTCCGCCTGCCACTGGGCCTTCATCCCGGCGCTCTTCTCGCGGAGGGCGGCGATCTCCTGCTCGACGGCTTCCCGGCGCTCGATACCGGCCTTGTCCTTCTCCCCCAGCAGGGCCTGACGCTGAATCTCGAGCTGGACGATCCGGCGCTCGACCTCGTCGATCTCCTGGGGGAGTGAGTCGATCTCGATCCGGAGGCGGCTGGCGGCCTCGTCCACGAGGTCGATCGCCTTGTCCGGCAGGAAGCGGTCGCCGATATAGCGATCGGACAGTGTCGCTGCCGCGACAAGGGCGTTGTCGGTGATCCGGACCCCGTGGTGCACCTCGTACTTCTCCTTGAGCCCCCGCAGGATGGCGATGGTGTCCTCCACGCTGGGCGCGCCCACGTAGACCGGCTGGAACCGGCGCTCCAGGGCGGGGTCCTTCTCGACGTGCTTGCGGTACTCGTCGAGCGTTGTCGCACCGACGACGTGCAGCTCCCCCCGGGCCAGCGCCGGCTTGAGCATGTTGGAGGCATCCACCGCGCCCTCCGCCGCGCCCGCTCCCACCAGGGTGTGCATTTCATCGATGAAGACGACGTAGCGGCCCTCCGCCTCGGTCAGCTCCTTGATGACCGACTTGAGGCGCTCCTCGAACTCCCCACGGTACTTGGCGCCGGCCAGCAGCTGGCCCAGGTCGAGGGCCACGATGTCCTTGTTCCGGAGCGAATCCGGGACGTCGCCGTTGACGATCCGCTGGGCCAGCCCCTCGACGATGGCCGTCTTGCCGACGCCCGGTTCGCCGATCAGAACCGGGTTGTTCTTGGTCCGCCGGGACAGGACCTGCATCACCCGCCGGACCTCTTCGTCCCGCCCGATCACCGGGTCGAGTTTCCCCTTCCGGGCGACGTCGGTCAGGTTCCGGGTGTACTTCTCGAGCGCCTGGTACTTCGCCTCCGGCTCCTGGTCGGTGACCCGGTGAGCCCCCCGTACCTCCTTGAGGGCGCTCCGCAGATCCTCCGCGGAGATCCCCTGCGCCGAGAGCAGCTCCCTGGCGGTGGTGCCCTTCTCTTCCACCAGACCGATCAGCAGATGCTCGGTAGAGACATACTGGTCATCGAGCCGCTTGGCCTCCTGCTCGGCGCGATCGAAGACGCGGTGGAGTTCCCGGCTGAGGCTGGGTTCCGCCCCGCCCGATTGGGTCGGAAACCTCGCCAGTTCCCGATCGGTGGCTTCCCGGATACCGGTGACGTTCACCCCAACCTTCTGGAGGAGGGGCTGGACGATTCCCTCGTCCTGCGCCAGCAGGACGGCAAAGAGGTGGGCGTCATTGACGACCGGGTTGCCTCGTGCCCGGGCGAGCTCGTCCGCGTCCCGGAAAGCCTCGGAGGCCTTGATGGTCAGTCGCTCTGCTCGGATCATGGGGGTCGAGAGTCGTGAGTCGTGAGTCGTGAAGCGTGACTGACGCCCTTCACTTCAAGTATCACTTGAAGTCCATGGCGTAACTCTTTATAAGCATCACGATGGCAGGTGGCAACTCACGTACCACCAAAAGCCGTCAATATGGCAGAGCCACATTTGGATACCCCGGAGGGGGTATGCTCAAGCCTTCATTGGGGGACGGACGCGACGGACACCTGCCTGATCCCGCCACGTCAGCCCACGCCGGTCGGCCCATTCGAGCAAGGGAATGAGGAACTTCCTGGAGAGGCCGAGCTGATCCCTGAGGGCGGCGGGGGTCACCTCCGCCCCACCCTGCCCCACTTGCTCGATGGCCGACCGAAACCGACCCAGGGCCTCCGTGGAGAAGAAGCGATCGCGCTCCACCGCCTCGGCCAATCCCCGTGAGGCCACCATCCGGAGCGCCCCAGTCAGGTCACGGAGGCCCAGCGCCGCCAGCTCGGCCACGGTGGGCGGCGCCAGCCCCGTCTCCCTGAGGTGAGCCGCCAGCCGATCGACCTCCGCGTCTCCTCCACTTGAGGCCGGGACATGGCCCGCGCTCCTGGCAAATCCCTCGGCCAGCACCAGGTGGCCCTGGTCGACCAGGGTTTCGATGGCCGGGTCGGCCAGCCAGCTCTGTGATCCCAGGGACTGGCGGAGGGTCTCGATCGACATCCCCGGGCTGGCCGGCTCGGCCACGTGGAACCGGGCCACCCGTTCCAGGAGCTGTTCGAGGGCCCGCTGGAACTCCTCCTCGGCAACGACCCGCCCCGCCGCGACCCTCAAGCCCCCGGCCGTCCCCCCGAGTTCCTCTGCCTCGCCAGGTGGCAGACCGAGGAGGATCGCGAGCTGATCGAGCCGTCGCCCCCCGGGCTGACGCCGCACCAATGCCCCGAGTCGCACGGCAGGGACTTCCGATGTCAGCCCCGCGGGCCAGGTGGCCCGACGGGGGGGCCGCGGGTCTACCACCCGGCCTCCCCCGATCGTAGTCACGGGACTGTAGCTCCTGAGGACGAAGCGGTCTCCGCCCCGCACGACGGTCGGGGCCTCCAGCACCAGGCGGGTCATCCCCTCCGCCCCGGGTGGCACAGGCTCCCGCGGATAGGCCCGCGCCATGACCTCCGCTGTCCCGAGGAGGAACCGCAGGCGCGTTCGAGCCCCCAGCGGACGGGGCGCATCGGGAAGCAGCCGCACCACTGCGTCGAGCCGGTCGCAGGCCGACCAGTCCGCTTCGGCGGCGATGGCCACCTGCCCCCTATCGATGTCGCCGCGCGACACACCCGCCAATCCGATCGCGGTGCGGCCCCCCGGCGACGCCCGATCCACTGGACGGCCGAACTGCTCGATGGCCCGCACCCGGGCGGTCCGGCCCCCGGGCTCGAGGCGGATCTGGTCGCCGACCGACAGCGAACCGGACCAGACCGTTCCGGTCACCACGCTTCCCGCCCCGGCCACGGCAAAGACCCGGTCCACCGGCATCCGGAAGAGGTCAGCAGCCAGCCCTCTGCGCTGCCGCCCGTCGGCCAGATCACGAATCCGCTGGCGCAGGGCGTCAATGCCCTGCCCCGTGACGACGGAGGTGACGACCGGGGGACCGAACTGAACCGCAGAAGCATGAAGACGCTCCATGAGATCGTCCTGGACCAGGGCGAGCCACTCGGGCTCGACCAGATCGGCCTTGGTCAGCACGGGAATCCCGACGGGGATGCCCAGCTGCTCGACGACCGCCAAGTGCTCGAGTGTCTGCGGCTGGATCCCCTGCTGCCCGTCCACGACCAGGAGCACGCAATCGATGCCGGAGGCGCCTGCCACCATCGTGCGGACGAAGTCCTCGTGGCCAGGAACATCCACCAGGCCCACCGTCCCAAGCCCCGGCAGCACCAGTGGAGCGAAACCCAGTTCGATGGTGATGCCACGTCGCCGCTCCTCCGCCAGCCGGTCCATGGGCCGTCCGGTCAGTGCGGTGACCAGGGCAGACTTGCCGTGGTCGACGTGTCCCGCCGTGCCGATGATCATCGAGGCGGCTCCCAGCCCTGCCCCTCCCAGACTTCGAGCGCCGGCAGGTCACTCCCTTCGGCGAGCTGGTGGCGGATGAACTGGGCTGCCAGGCGGCGATGCGCACGTTCGTGGCGGGAATCGAGGTCCGGCGGCGGGCCTCTCCCATGAACCAGCGCGGTCAGCGTGGCCCGGTCTTCGGCCGGAAGCACCCGGACGGCGTGAGTGCGGGCGCAGGCCTCGCACAAGGCTCCTCCCTCGCGTGCGCTGAACGGGAGCGGCTGGCCGGGGGAGATCACGATGCCATCGAAGACGCAGGCATCCAGCGCGGGTTCGAACCCGAGGAGGGAGACGACCCGCCAGAGTGCCTGCAGGGTCAACACGCCGGCGCGGTCGGGGTCCGCCGCTTCGAGCGCCTCCAGCCCGGCCTGCAGCGCCTCGAAGACTTCGGGATGCGATTCCGCCGGGGTGATACGCTGCACCAGTTCCGTCAGCGCGGCCGCCCCGGTGTAGCGGGCCATGCCTTCGCCGAGCCCGGCGGGGAGGTGGAGCAGGTCGAACGCGGTCAGCTGGTAGAGGTCGCCGGTGCGTGAGGGGAGGAGATGGGCCTGTCCGCGGCTCAGCACCTGCAGCGCGGCACCGAACCGGCTTCTCGGTCGAAGGGCCCCCTTGGCGATCGCGCTGAGGACGCCCGCGTCACGGGTCGCCAGCCTCACGATCTTCGAGGTCTCGCCGTACCGTATGGACGAGAGGACGATGGCCTCCGTGGTGAGCAGGCCCACAAATCAGCGCGGCGCGGCGGCCGGCTCGGAAGGGATCAGGGCGGTGGCGGCGGCGCCGGCGCAATTCCCGAGGGGGAAGGCTCCGACTTCCGTCAGGTCGGGGCGGAATTCACGGGCGCGCCCGGCCGTCCCCGTGGCACAGTTCCCCGCCTCGACGGCGTAGATGTGATTGTTCCCGCCGACCGCGACCCCCACATTGCCAAGCACCGGGATTCCGGCACCGGCGCCGCGCACCACCGCCCGGATCCTGGTATTGAACTCCATCAGCCCCTCGGTCCGCGACGTGATCAGGATCCGTTCACCCCGGTCGGCCGCGATCTGCCCCGGCTGCTCTCCGAGCCCGCCGAAGCTGCCTGCCTCGATCCGGTTGACCGGGTCAATGATGGTCAGCCGGCCGAAGGGATCCTCGCCGCCGCCCACACTCATCACGTAGACACGGCCGTCCGCCCCGACCACCGCGTAGCGCGCATTGCCGGGGCCGGGGAGCGGGATCGAGTCCCGGTCACCGAGACGGGTCCCGGTCACCGCGTCGTGCACGGTCACCCAGCTGGGACCCGCGGGACAGGCCGCGCCCGACGGAACGCAGGGCGCCGCATTCGCGTTGACCACGAACAGCCGTCCCCTCGCCTGAACGATGTCCACCGGATGATGGCCGGCGGCGACCGTCGCGGTATCCCCGGTGGCGAGGTTCACCCGCAGGATGGCGTCGCGGCCTGACAATGCCACCCACACGATCGAATCGTTGGCGAACGCCCCGCCGAGAGCGCCTGCCCCGGACCCTGCACCGAGGCGGAGGGTGACGCTTCGCGGGACCAGGTCAACGACAGCCAGGCTGTCACCCCCGGCGTAGGCGATGACCACCAGCTCGCGGGAGGAGATCGGTCGGGCATCGAGGGGCATCCCGGGACCGATAAGCAGGAGGAACGGCACCCCTGCCTGGCCCAGGCTGGTGATGCTCAGGCCGCCGGCGCCGGGCGCGGCTACCACCAGGTACTCGGCGGGTGCCGGCAGGGGAGCCGTCGTTTCGGCGCAGCCGGCGACCGCCAGCAGCGCGAGCACACCAGGGCCGCACCGTCTCATGGAATGGAGGATAGCGCAGTCGGCGCCGGGGGGCGACGGCCGGTGCTTCAGGGTTCGGGACGCAATGGGAAGAGCTGGGGAACGCGGTCGGGACCCTCCAGCACCGTAACCGGCCAGCCGAAGACCCGACTGACCACATCCGGGCGGAGGATGTCGGCGGGGGCCCCTCCCGCGACCACCTGGCCGCACGCCAGCAGCACCATCCGGTGGGCGTACCGGGCGGCCAGGTTGAGGTGGTGCGTGATGAGGAGGCACGCCAGCCCACCCCTGACGAGTTCGCGGACCAGCTCCATGACTTCCATCTCGTGCCGCAGGTCGAGGGCGACGGCCGGCTCGTCGAGCACCAGCACCTTGGGTTCCTGTGCCAGGGCCCGGGCGATCCGCACCCGCTGCCATTCGCCACCCGACAGCGCATCGAGCGTCCGCTCGCGCAGGTGCCAGACGTCGCACCGCTCCAGGGCAGCCCGGACCACCGCCCAATCGGCACTGGTCACCGGGCTGAGCGCGCCAAGGTGCGGATAGCGACCGAGGAGGACGGTCTCTTCCACTCGGAGGGGGGCCCAGGGCTCCTCGCGCTGGGTCACCACCCCGACCAGCCGCGACAACTCCTGGCGGGCCCAGCCGCCGACCGGCCGGCCGTCCACGAGGGCTTCCCCGCCGTCGACCGGGAGGGTCCCGAGGAGGGCGCGGAGGAGCGTTGTCTTGCCGCTCCCGTTCGGACCCACCAGCGCCAGCAGCTGGCCGGCCTCGACCCGCAGGGACACCGCATCGAGCGCAGGATACGTCGCACCGGGATAACGGACCGTGACCTCACGAGCCTCGAGAATCACCGCTGGGTCCTCCGGAGCAGCACCACGAACAGCGGCACGCCGACCACCGCGGTGACGACACCGACCGGCAGCTCGAGGGGCCGAACGACGGTCCTCGCGACCAGGTCGGCCAGGACGAGGAAGGCGCCGCTCGCCAGGGCGACCGCCGGAAGCAGGCGGACGTGGAGCGGCCCGATCATCAGGCGGACGGCGTGGGGCACGACCAGCCCGACGAAGCCGATCACGCCCGACACCGCCACGGCGGCAGCCGTCAGCAACGAGGCGGCGAAGTAGACCATCCGCTTGATCCGCTCGATGTCGGTGCCGAGGTACTGGGCCGTCTCCTCCCCCAGGACCAGCAGGTCGAGGTGCCGGGCCGAAACGAACAGCAGGACGGCGGGGACGGCCGAGTAGGCGCCGAAGACCGCCAGCGCCTGCCATGAGGCGCCGCCGAACCCGCCCATCAGCCACAGCCAGGCGCTGCGGAGTTGGGGCGCGGGCGACAGCGAGATGATGGCCGACATCAGAGCGCCGGCGAACGCGCCAACCACGACGCCGCCGAGCAGCAGAACCCTGGGATCAAGCCGGCGCCCGCCCACCAGGCTCACCCGATAGACCAGGAGGACGGCGCCAATGGCGCCGAGGAAGGCAGCCACCGGGACACCCCAGGGACTGGTGACGGCCGCGGCGATCGCGATGACCGCCCCGAGGCCTGCTCCACCGCTCAGGCCCAGCAGGTACGGGTCGGCCAGCGGGTTCCGCACCAGCGCCTGCAGGACGGCCCCGGTCACGCCCAGGCCGCTGCCCACGGCGAAGGCCAGCAGGACGCGGGGCAGCCGCAGCTGAAGCAGGATCTGGCCCGGGATCGAACCGGGATCGCGAACGGCCGAGACCAGCCCCGCCGGACCGGGTTCGGAGGCACCGAACGCCAGCCCCGCGACGATCGCGAGGACGGCGGCGACCGGCAGCAGCGCCATCCGACGGGTCATCGGAAGCCCAGCGAGTCGAACGCGGCGGCCAGCCGACCGACCGCCATGGGGGCGCGGGGCGTCGGGCGGCGGAACTCGGTTCCCGCCACGATCAGGAACCGCCGCTCCCGCACCGCGCGCACCACCTGCCACTGGGTCCGGTTCGCGAAGTCAGGAATCTCATCCACCGCCAGGATGACGTCGGGATCCCGTGATGCGATGGTCTCCAGTCCCACCGGTCCCGACGCTGCGGCCAGGTCGGCGAAGAGGTTGTCGCCGCCGGCGCGTTCCAC
>DASWBQ010000192.1:0-5425 GCA_036390535.1 Gemmatimonadales bacterium
CGGAACTGGGCGGTGCCCGGCACGCCGGGTCTCGAACACCGGATCGGAGGCATCGAACGCAGCTACGACACCGGGCACATCTCCTACGATCCCGAGAACCACCGGCGGATGACCGAGGCACGCTTCGAGAAGGTGGCCCGGATCGCCGACGACATCCCGGCGCAGGCCGTGACCCTCGGCGGCGAGCGCGGCAAGCTTGCGGTGGTCGGGTGGGGGTCGACCTACGGCCCGATCCGGTCCGCGGTGGCGCGGTCGCGGGCGGGCGGGCTCGACGTCTCGCACGTCCACCTGCGGTACCTCAACCCCTTCCCCCGGAACCTGGGCGAGCTGCTGCGAGGCTTCGAGCGGATCCTGGTGCCGGAGATGAACAACGGCCAGCTGGTGGCCATCCTGCGCAGCACCTACCTCGTGCCGGCCGAAGGCCTCCCCAAGGTGACCGGCAAGCCGTTCATGGTGGCCGAACTCGAAGCCGCGATCCGCGGCGCAATGGAGGCTTGAGCCGATGACCACGACGCTTCCGCTTGCCCCCAGGGATTACGCCACCGACCAGGAGGTCCGGTGGTGCCCGGGCTGTGGCGACTACGCCATCCTCAAGGCGGTGCAGAAGACGCTCAGTGACCTGGGCGTCCGGCGCGAGCAGACCGTGTTCGTCTCCGGCATCGGCTGCTCCTCCCGGTTCCCGTATTACATGTCCACCTACGGCTTCCACACCATCCACGGGCGGGCCCCGGCGATCGCGACCGGTGTGAAGCTGACCAACCCGGCCCTCGATGTCTGGGTGGTCACCGGTGACGGTGACGGGCTGAGCATCGGCGGGAACCACCTGCTCCACCTCCTCCGCCGCAACCTCAACGTCCAGCTGCTGCTGTTCAACAACGAGATCTACGGCCTGACCAAGGGGCAGGCGAGCCCGACCTCCCGGCGCGGCACCCGGTCGCCCTCGACCCCGCGGGGCTCGATCGATCCGGCCCTGACACCGGCGACGTTCGCCCTCGGCGCCGGGGCCCGCTTCGTGGCGCGCGCCATCGACACCCAGCAGGCCAGCCTGGTCGAGGTACTGAAGCGGGCCCATGCCCACCAGGGCACCGCCTTCGTCGAGATCTACCAGAACTGCGTCGTCTTCAACGACGCCGTCTTCGAGGAGTTCACGGCCAAGGAGGTCGCAGCCGATCGGCAGCTCGTGGTCCAGCACGGCCAGCCCATGCTGTTCGGCAAGGACCGCTCCCACGGCATCATGATGCGGCCGGGGACACTGTCGCTCGAGGTCGTGACCATCGGTGAGCATGGCATCACCGAGTCGGACGTGCTGGTCCACGACCAGACCAACCGGCTGATGGCCCAGATGCTGACGGCACTTCGCCCGCCCGAATTCCCGGTGGCGCTCGGGGTGCTGTATGACGATCCCGCCCCGAGCTACGAGGTGGAACTCGGCCAGCTCCTGGCCCGGGACCAGGCCCGGGGAACCCTCGATTCCCTGCTGCGGGGGGCCCAGACCTGGACCGTGGAGTGATCCGCCGGTCGCTCCTGGTGGCCGTCGCTGCGGCGCTGCTCGCCTGTCGGGGAGCGGCGCCGCAGCCGTCTCCGGACTCCCTTGCCGCCGCCGAAGCCGCCTTTCTGGAGGCTCGGACTGGGGCCGACCGGATCAACGTCCGGCAGGCACGGGGACAACCATGGTCCGATCTTCTGCCCGCGTACCGTGCGGCGCGCCAGCGCGCCCTCGCCGCGATCGCTGCGGTTGACACGCTGGTCCTCGACGCCGCTGAGCGCGCGGCCTTCCGGGCGATGGGGGAAGTGGCTGCGGCCCGGCTGCTCGCCGATCCTGCCCCGGTGGTCGGCGAAGCCGGGGAGTCTGCGGAGGTCTCCTGCCAGTACGATCCCGCCGCCCTTCTTCACGATGGCGGGGCCACGGTCCTCACCGCCCGGATCATGGCCTGCTACGGCCGTCACGCCACCCGGATACCCTATCGGGGGAGGGTCCTCGACCGGCTCACCATTTTCGGGCTCCTCGGGACCACCGACGATCGTGACGAGCGGGAGCGTCTCTTTCGGGCGCTGGGGCCGGTCTGGCAGTCGGTGAACGGGGACAACACTCCCACGGCCAGTCCCTGGCGTACCCTCCTCGCGGCGCGGGCCGCAGGGTGGCGCGATGCCAGCCTGCCTCACATCGACCGGGCCCGGGCGCTCGGCGTGCCGCCCGATTCGGTCGAGCGCTGGCTGGAACGGGTCCTGTCCGCCTGGCGGGCCGCGCAGCCTGATACGGCGCTGGAGCCATGGGACTGGTACCACTACACCGGCGCCGCGTCCCGGGTGCTCGAGTCACGCGCCCCTAGGGCCAGACTCCTGCCGCTCAACGACGAGTGGTATCGGCGCCTCGGCGCCGACCCGGCGGCCCTCCGGATCCAGTACGACGTGGAGCCAAGGGAAGGGAAGTACCCCGTCGCCTACACGACCTTCGGGGCGCGGCCGTTCCGGTCTGGCCGGGAGTGGGACCCGGGCTCACCGTACATTTCCGCGGCGTACCGGATCGGAGGGCTCGACAACCTGGTCGAGCTGCTCCACGAGACCGGGCACGCCATCCACATCGCCGGCATCCGCACCCGTCCAGCCTGGGCCGATTGGCCTGACAGCGACACCTTCACCGAGGCGGTGGCTGACCTGGCCAGCCACGACGCGTTCGAGCCACGCTGGCAGATGATGATGCTGGGGGACTCGGTCTCCCTGGCGGAGGGACTCCGCGGCAAGTACGGCGGGGTGGTGCTGGACATGGCCTGGGCGCTCTTCGAGATCCGGATGTTCCGGGCCCCGGGCCAGGACCCGAACCGGGTCTGGGCCGACGTCACGGGCCAGTATCTCCAGATCCGACCGCACCCGGAATGGTCCTGGTGGGCGGTGCGTGGCCAGCTGATCGAGTCCCCAGGTTACCTGCTCAACTACGCCCTGGGGGGCGTGCTCACGGCTGCCCTCCGCAACCGGATCGCATCGGAGCGCGGCAGCTGGCTGGCGGGGGACCCTGGCTGGTACCCCTGGGTGCGGGACCGCCTGTTCCGGTACGGGGCCTCACGCCCCGCGGCGGAGGTGGTGCGGGAGTTCCTCGGGGGGCCGCTCAGCCCCGGAGCCATCCTGGCTGATCTCTCCCGCGGGAAGGGGTAGAGCGCTTGCTTCGGTGTGCCGCCCTGCCGCCCTGCCGCCCTGCCGCCCTGCCGCCCTGCCGCCCTGCCGCCCTAGAACCCTCCCTCGTTCAGCTTCATCAACTGGTCATAGAGGACCAGGCCCGCGCCGATGGACAGCACCAGGAGCGCGGTTCTGCCCAGGCTGAATTTCCGGATGGCGACCCGGTTCACCTCCTCGAGGGGGATGGTGATGGGGCGGATGGCCTTTTCCGTGGGGAGGCCCCGGATGCTGTCGCCTACCAGCTGCGGGCTGAAGAGCTCGGCTTTCGTCTCGTCGGTCCGGATCAGCTGCACCCGGTCGGGCCGCTCCCTCTGGATGTACTCCGCCGGTGCCACGGTCTGGATCTTCCAGCCCTGGCAGCCGGGCAGGGTAGCGATGAGGAGGAGGAGAATCGGCCGGCCGCGACGCATGGTTGCCTCATGGGCGAGGGAGACGGGCCCCAAATGTAGCCTCACCACTGTGGCGGCGGCGGACGGGAGGGAACTTCGAGCCGTGGCATCGGATATGCTTAGCAACAACGAGGTCGGGCTCCGGCTGCCGGGGGGGCAGGTCGTCCTGACGGAGGTGGCGCCATGCTCGATCCCGTCTTTCTGCAGAACCTGACCCACAGCCGGCCTATCGCCGAGCTGCTCGCCCAGCTGACCAGGCTCTATCCTGAAGTGACGGTCGAGGCCGTGCTTCCCCTGCTCGCCGCGCGGCTGGTGGGCGCCGATGCCGCGACCGAGGAAGACGAGCCGCCGGCGGTGCCGGACCTTCTGGGCGCCTGACCGCGCCATCCCGCGCCGGACCACACCGAGGCCAGACACCGTCTGGCCTCTGCTATTTTTCCCCGGTGCGTTCGCGGCAGGCCGCCGCCCACCGTGGCGATCCGCCGCGCCGGTCGTGTCGAATCGTTTCACTCCGGAGATCCCCGTGCGTGACATTCGTGTGACCCTGATCACAATTCTGTTGTCGTCCATCGCGGTGCCGCTGCCGGCGCAGGATCGCTACCTCGAACCACCCTCGGCCGTCGCGCGGATTCTCGACGCGCCCCAGACCCCGGCGGTATCGGTGAGCCCGACCCGCGACTGGCTGCTGCTGATGGAGCGACCCTCCCTCCCGGGGATCGCGGAGGTTGCCGCTCCGGATCTCCGGCTCGCTGGTATCAGGCTCGACCCGCGGACCAACGGCCCATCGCGCGCGCCGGCCTACACCGGCCTGGTGTTGCGGGCGGTCAACGCTACCGTTGAGCGGAGAGTACAGGTGCCGGCCGGACGCATCGGTAACATCGACTGGTCGCCTGACGGGAAGCGCTTTGCCTTCAGCGTCGCCACCGACCAGGGCCTCTCCCTCGCGATCGCCGAGGTGGCGGAGGGTGCGAGCCGCGAGATCCGGGGGCTGCGGCTCAACGCCGCCAACGGTGCGCCCTGCTCCTGGATCGACTCGAAGTCCCTGCTCTGCCGCACGGTCCCGGCGTCCCGTGGTGCGCCACCGGTCCGGACGGTCACGCCGGCCGGGCCGGTGATCCAGGAATCGGAGGGCCGGGCCGCGCCGAACCGGACCTATCAGGACCTCCTGAGGGACCAGACCGACGAGGCGCTGTTCGACTTCTACTTCACCAGCCAGCTGGTCGAGGTCCGGGTCGATGGCACCACCACCCCGGTGGGATCGCCGGCCGTCTACCTCGATGCGGCGCCGTCGCCGGACGGCCGGTTCCTGCTGGTGGAGACGGTCCATCGGCCCTTCAGCTACCTCGTCCCGATCAACCGTTTTCCGGTGCGCTTTGAGGTCTGGGATCGGGCGGGCGCCGTGGTCCGACTGATCGCGGACCGCTCCCTCCAGGAGGAGGTGCCGCCCTCGTTCGACGCGGTTCCCGTTGGCCCGCGCAGCATCGGGTGGCGGGCCGACCAGCCGGCGACAGTGCAGTGGGTCGAGGCGACCGACGGAGGGGATCCGCGGCGCCGGGTGGGGACCCGGGACGAGGTCCGGCTCCTCGCGGCTCCGTTCACCGGCCAGCCGGCCACCCTCTTCGCCGCGGAGTGGCGGGTCCGCCAGGCCCAGTGGACGACGCGGGGGCAGGCGGTGGTTTCGGAGTCGTGGAACCGCACCTCAATGACCCGGACCTGGCTGCTCGAGCCGGGGGCCCAGCCGCGGAAACTCTTCGAACGATCGTCCGAAGACCGCTACGGCGATCCCGGCAGCTTCCTCACGGCGGTGACTCCCACGGGAACGCGGCTGATCCATACGAGCGCCGATGGCCGGACCGCCTGGCTCT
>DASWBQ010000193.1:0-7038 GCA_036390535.1 Gemmatimonadales bacterium
GCCATGGGGGGCGATAGCGCCCCCGCGGTGGAGGTCGAAGGCGTCAGCCACGCTCTCCGCGAACTTCCCCCGGGCTTCCTCGTCCAGCTGGTAGGACAGCCGGACGCGATCGAGCGGGAGCTCGACCGACATCCTGAAGTCGACCGTGGCCGCCTCGAGATCGTCGAGGCCAGCGAAGTCATCGGCATGGGGGAGAAGCCGCTGGCGGCGGTCCGCCGGAAGCGGAAGTCATCCCTGGTCGTGGGGCTGTCGCTCCAGTCCGCCGGCAAGTCCGACGCCTTCATCTCGGCCGGGAACACCGGGGCCATCCTCGCAGCCTCCACGGTCGTGCTCGGGCTCCACCACGGCGTCGAGCGCGCCAGCGTTGGCGCCATGCTCCCGACGGCGTTCGGTCCCAGCCTCCTCCTCGATGCCGGGGCTAACGTCGACGCCTCGGCCCGCGAACTGGCCTGCTTCGCGCGGCTGGGATCGGTCTACATGCGGGACGTGATGGGGGTGTCCGCTCCCAAGGTCGGCCTCCTCAATGTCGGCGAGGAGGACGAGAAGGGCGGGGCGGTGGTGCGGGAAGCCCACGGCCTGCTTCGCGACCAGTCCGGCCTCGAGTTCGTCGGGAACATCGAAGGCCGGGACATTCTGGCCGGCCACCCCAAGGCGGGTCACGTCGACGTGGCTGTCTGTGACGGTTTCGTCGGCAACATTCTTCTCAAGTTCTACGAGTCCGTCGGGAAACTCCTCCAACGGCTGCTCGCGAACGGTGACGCCGGACTGCTCGCCCATCCGGACATTCGCGCCGCCTTCCGGTTCCTCGACTATTCCCAGTACGGCGGGGCCCCCCTCCTCGGAGTGCGTGGCATTTCGATCATCTGCCACGGATCTTCGCCCGCCAACGCCATCAAGCACGCCATCCGGGTGGCGGTGCACTCGGTGGAGGTCCAGCTCGACCAGCACATCAAGGCTGAGTTCGAGAGGAACGGCGCGTGAAGGTCCTGCTGTTCCCCGGCCAGGGAGCGCAGAAGGTCGGGATGGCGGCGGACCTGGCGGCCGCGTTTCCAGCCGCCCGGGAGACGCTCGGCTCGATCGACGAAGCCCTCGGCTTTCCGCTCTCCCGGCTCATGGCCGAAGGTCCAGAAGACCAGCTCCAGGCCACCCACAACACCCAACCGGCGATTCTCGCCCACTCGGCCGCCGTGCTGGCGGTGGTCGGCGGCCGGCTGGGGCCGGTCGCCGTCGCCGCCGGTCACAGCCTGGGCGAGTACAGCGCCTATCTGGCGGCGGGCTCGCTCGAGGCCCCGGAAGCGGCGCGGCTGGTCCGCCGCCGCGGCGCGCTGATGTTCGAGGCCGGGCAGGCACGGCCCGGCGCCATGGCGGCGGTGCTCGGGCTCGGCACGGCCGAGGTCGAAGCCGCCTGCGCGGGTGCCTCGAGCGGAACCCTCGGCATCGCGGTGGCGGCCAACCAGAATGCTCCTGATCAGACCGTGATTTCCGGTGACCCGGCCGCTGTCGAGCGGGCCGGCGAACTCTGCAAGGCGGCTGGCGCCAAGCGGGTGATGCCGCTCAAGGTCAGCGGGGCGTTCCACTCGCCGCTGATGGAGCCGGCGGTGGGGGGACTGACCGACGCGCTGGCCCGCGTCGCTTTCAGGGAGCCGCGCTTCCCGGTCGTCGCCAACGCTTCGGCGGCGCCGGTGAGCACCGCGGCCGAGGCGACCCGACTCCTGGCGGACCAGCTGACGGCGCCGGTCCGCTGGGTGGAGTGCATGCGGACCGCCGCCCGGATCGCTCCGGGGGCGGCTTTCGTCGAGCTGGGTCCGGGCGCCGTCCTCGCCGGGCTGCTGAAGCGGATCGTTCCGGACGCCACCTGCATATCGCTCGGCACCGTGGCCGACGTGGAGAAGTTCCTGGCATGAGCATGACCATCGATCTCACCGGTCAGACGGCCTTCGTCACCGGCAGTACCCGGGGGATCGGCCTGGCCATCGCGCGCGCCCTCCATGCCGCCGGTGCCAGGGTGGCCATTGTGGGCCGGGACATCGACCGGGCCAGAGCGGTCGCGGCGGAATTGGGGGATCGGGCCGCTGGCGTTGCCTGCGACGTGGCCGATGCGGCCCAGGTCGAGGCCGCCGTGGCGGCGGCCGAGGCGGCGTTGGGCCCGGTCACGGTCCTGGTGAACAACGCCGGCCTGACCCGGGACAACCTGCTGATCCGGCTCACCGACGCGGACTGGGACGCCGTCATCGACGCCAACCTCAAGGGCGCCTTCCATACCATGCGGGTCCTGGCGAAGGGGATGATGAAGCGGCGGGCCGGCCGGATCATCAACATCACCAGCGTCGTCGGGCTGATGGGCAACAAGG
Organism: Gemmatimonadales bacterium; assembly: GCA_036390535.1. Lineage (GTDB taxonomy): Bacteria > Gemmatimonadota > Gemmatimonadetes > Gemmatimonadales > GWC2-71-9 > SZUA-320. The sequence continues at coordinate 2,352 of DASWBQ010000193.1, forward strand.
GACAGGCCAACTACGCCGCCAGCAAGGCGGGGCTGATCGGCCTGACGAAGGCGGTGGCCAAGGAGTACGGCGCCCGGGGCGTCCTGGTGAACTGCATCGCTCCCGGGTACATCGAGACGGAGATGACGGCCGCCTTGCCCACCGAGGCCAGCGCCGCGTTATTATCTGCTGTTCCGCTCGGCCGTTTCGGGCAGCCGGACGAGGTTGCCGGGGCCGTGATCTTCCTGGCCTCCGACCTCGCCCGCTACGTCACGGGCCACGTGCTCGTGGTCGATGGCGGCATGGCGATGTGAACACCGTCTTTCGAGGGCCGCTGAGTTCCACTTCTGACGCAAGGACGAGGGTATGAGCGCTAACATCGAGGAACGGGTCAAGGACATCATCGTCGAGGAGCTGGGGGTCGAGCGGGACAAGCTCACGCCTGAGGCCAGCTTCATGGAAGATCTCGGCGCTGACAGCCTCGACACGGTTGAGCTCGTCATGGCCTTCGAGAAGGAGTTCGACATCGACATCCCGGACGAGGAAGCCGAGAAGCTGCGGACGGTCGGGGATGCGCTGAAGTACCTCCACGAGAAGCTCGCCAGCTGATGCGGCGTGTGGTGGTCACCGGCCTCGGGCTGGTCACGCCCGTTGGCCTCACGGTTGAGGAAACCTGGACCAACCTGCTGGCGGGAAAGTCCGGGGCCGGCCCGATCACCAAGTTCGACCCGTCGCGCCTCCAGGTCCGCTTTGCCTGCGAAGTGAAGGGCTTCGACCCACTGCTGTACATGGACCGCAAGGAGGCCAAGCGGTACGACCTCTTTGCCCAGCTGGCGCTGGCGGGGGCCCACCAGGCCATGACCCAGGCCGGCCTCGTCGGCGGGGTGCCGCATCCCGAGCGGACCGGGGTGATCATCGGGAGCGGCATCGGCGGAATCACGACGTTCATGGAGCAGGCAGAGCTCTACCTGACGAAGGGCCCTGACCGGGTCTCGCCTTTCTTCATCCCGATGTTCATCCCTGACATTGCGGCCGGTCTGGTGTCGATCCGATACGGCCTCAAGGGACCGAACTTCTGCACGGTCTCCGCCTGCGCCTCCTCGGCTCATGCCATCGGGGAGTCGTTCGAGTTGATTCGGCTGGGGAAGGCGGACGCCATGGTGACCGGAGGCAGCGAGGCCGCCATCCTGGGGATGTCCATCGCCGGGTTCCAGAACATGAAGGCCCTCTCCACCCGCAACGACGAGCCGGAGAAGGCGAGCCGGCCGTTCGACAAGATGCGCGATGGCTTCGTGCTCGGGGATGGCGGCGCCGTGGTGGTCCTGGAGAGCCTCGAGCACGCCATGGACCGGGGTGCCACCATCCTGGGCGAAGTGCTGGGCTACGGGCTTTCGGGCGATGCCCACCACATGACCCAGCCCGCCCCCGAAGGCGAGGGGGCGCAGCGGGCGATGCGCGACTGCCTGGAGGACGGGCAGATCGATCCCCGGGATGTGGACTACATCAACGCGCACGGGACGTCGACCGACCAGGGCGACATCGCGGAAACCCAGGCCGTCAAGGCGGTGTTTGGAGAGCAGGCCCGGAAGCTGGTGTTCGGCTCGACCAAATCGATGACGGGCCACCTGCTCGGGGCGGCGGGGGGGCTGGAGTTCGCGGTGAGCCTGCTGGTGGCGCGCCAGGGCAGGATTCCCCCGACCATCAACCAGGAAATCCCCGATCCGGACTGCGACCTCGACTGCGTGCCCAACGTCGCCGCCGAGCGGCCGGTGCGGGTGGCCCTGTCCAACTCGTTCGGCTTCGGTGGGCACAACGTTACCCTGGCGGTGCGGGCCTTCGAAGGTTGAGGGCCGGCTCAGGATCGGCGGTCCACGGCCGGGGGACACCCCCCGGCCGTTTGCTGTCGCCCAACTGGCACCCGAGGGCGGAACCGGGCTAGATTGCTGTGGGTAAGTCAAAGGGAATATGAGACATAGCCCACCGAAGCTCCAAGATCCCCGGCTGGCCCCGATCCGCGACAAGGTCGAGGCCGGCCAGCGGCTGTCCGGCGATGACGCGCTGCTCCTCTACGAGACGCCTGACCTCCTGGGGCTGGGGTACCTGGCTGACGTGGCGAACCGGCGGGCCAATGACGACCGGGTCTACTTCTCCGCCAACCAGCACATCAATCCCACCAACGTCTGTGTCCTCCGGAACACCTGCGTCTTCTGTTCGTTCGCCCGGATGCCCCGGGAGAACGGAGCCTATACCCGGTCGCTCGATGAGGTCTACGCCGAGGCCGAACAGGCGCGGGGTACGCCGACCCGGGAGTTCCATATCGTCGGCGGGCTGCACCCCAAGCTGCGGCTGAGCTACTACACCGACATGATCCGGGGTCTCAAGGCACGGCATCCCCACGTCCACATCAAGGCCCTGACCGCGGTCGAAATCGCCCATCTGGCCCGGATCGAGAAGACTTCCAGCGCGCAGGTGCTGTCCGAGCTGAAGGCGGCGGGACTCGACACCCTCCCGGGCGGCGGCGCCGAAGTGTTCAGCACCGCGGTGCGGGCCACCATCGCCGAGCGGAAGCTCACCGGGGAGGAGTGGATCCGGGTCCATCGCGAGGCCCACGGGCTCGGGATCAGGACCAACTGCACCATGCTCTACGGCCATGTCGAGACGGCCGCCGATCGGGTTCAGCACCTGGCGATGCTGCGCGGGCTGCAGGACGAGACCGGCGGCTTCCTCACCTACATCCCCCTCGCCTACCACCCGGACAACAATGAACTCGGCGAGGAACTCGGCCGGGTCGGGTCGGCGACGACCGGCTATGAAGACCTCCGGAACATCGCCATCGGCCGGCTCTTCCTCGACAACATCGCCCACGTCAAGACTCACTGGCCGATGGTGACTCCGTTCCTGTCGCAGGTCGCCCTCAGTTTCGGCTGCGACGATGTCGAGGGGACGGTGGTCTACGAGCGGGTCTATCACGAGGCGGGCGCCCAGACCGACATGGGCATGTCCTACGGCGCCCTGGTTGAACTGATCCGGCGGGCAGGGAAGCGACCGGTCGAGCGGGACAGTCTCTATCGCCCGGTCCGGGACCGGTTCGACGACCTGCACGCCGAGCCCGCCGTGGGCGCACCGACGGCCGTGCATGCGGCCTGACGGTTCGCGCCGCTTCCGGCTGGGGCGGATCCCCTGGATCAACGAGTCGCCGGTGACCCGCGCGATCGACCTGGGCATCGTGCCGGTCGACGCGGAACTGGTGACGGGGACGGCCTCCGAGCTCAATGACCTGATGGCGGCCGGCGAGCTCGACGTCAGCCTCGTCTCCGCCGTCGAGTACGCCAGAAACGCGGGCGCCTACCATCTCCTGCCGGATCTCGCCATCAGCTGCGACGGCCCGGTCCGGAGCGTGAAACTGTTCAGCCGCCGCCCGCTGGCGGAGCTGGAGGGGGCGACGGTGCTCCGGACCGCCTCCTCCCGGACGTCGATCCTGCTGCTCGAGCTGCTCTGTCTGCATCGCTGGCAGGTGCGCCCGCATTTCGCCACGGTCCGGGCCGAAGCCGCCGACCTGGCGGCGCTGGGGCAGCTGCCCCACGACGCCGTGTTGGTGATCGGGGACGCCGCGCTGGTGCTCTCCGCGGACGCCCGGTATCCGGTGGAAGTCGACCTCGGCGCGGAGTGGAAGGGCTGGACGGGGCTCCCGTTCGTGTTCGCGGTCTGGGCGGCCCGGCGCGCCGCCGATCCCGCCCGGGTGCGGGCGGTGCACCGCGCCCTGATCGCCTCGCGCAGCTGGGGCCTGGCCCACCTGGACGCCCTGGCCGCCGTCGCCGCCGAGCGCACCGGGATTCCGGTCGGCGCCTGCCGGGCCTACTTCGACGGGCTCGACTACGGGCTCTCCTACCGTCACCTGGCCGGGTTGACCGATTTCTTCAGGCGGCTGGCCGAAGACGGCCTGGTGCCGGACGGTTCGCTGTCGTTCATCGCTGCGGCGTGAGCCGAGAGTCGAGAGTCCTGAGACGTGAGCCGTGAGAGGGAGCGAGACCATGGTTGACCGTTCGTCCCCGGAGTTCCGGGAAGCGCTGGACCTCTACCGGGATGCGCCGCTGCTCGAGCTGGGGCAGATGGCGGACGCGGAGCGGTGGCGGCTCCATCCGGACAACGTGGTCACGTACATCATCGACCGGAACATCAACTACACCAACGTCTGCGTGGCGGACTGCGGCTTCTGCGCTTTCGCCCGGCGTCCCCGCCATGGCGAGGGCTACGTCCTCAGCTACGAGCAGATCGGCGCGAAGATCGACGAGTGCAAGGCGATCGGGGGCGTGCAGATTCTCATCCAGGGCGGGCACAATCCCTACATCCCGTTCGAGTGGTACCTGGAGCTGCTCAAGTACATCAAGCGGCACCACCCGATTCACATCCATGGCTTCTCCCCCTCGGAGGTGATCTTCTTCTCCGAGCGCTTCGGCCTGACCGTGCCCGACGTCATTCGGGAGCTGCGCGCGGCCGGGCTCGACAGCATCCCGGGCGGCGGCGGGGAGATCCTGGTGGACGCGGTGCGGAACCGGGTGGCGCCCAAGAAGGCCATGACCGACGAGTGGCTCGGCGTGCAGGAGGAGGCGCACCGGCAGGGGATGCGCACGTCGGTCACGATGATGTACGGCATGGGGGAGAGCGCCGAAGACCGGATCGAGCACCTCTTCCGCGTCCGGGAGGTGCA
>DASWBQ010000194.1:0-3799 GCA_036390535.1 Gemmatimonadales bacterium
GCGGTCGAGAGTGAGTCCGACTCGAGCACCCGCCCGGTCACGGAGTCCATGGCCGCTTCGCTGCCATCAGGAAACACCGTCCCGACCGCCGTGAAGCTGTGGTCCGCCGCCACGATCACGTAGCCGTGGCTGGCCAGCTCCGCCATCTGGAACCCGTTCTGAAACCGGGTGCCACCGAAGCCGTGGGAAAACACCAGCAGCGGGAAGCTGCGCTCCGCTCCGGACACCGGCACGTTCTCGTATGTCCAGGTGCGCCCCCGCCCCAGTCCGCTGAAGAGGAAAGCAGGCAGTCCCGGCATCGAGGCGGCCAGTCCGTGCGCCAGCCGGTCCGGGGCGGGATGCAGGTGCACCCGCTCCGCCTCGGCTGGGGGCTCGCCCGGATACCAGATCTGCACCATGAGCCGGCGGCGGTCGGACGGGTCGACCGTGAAGGGCTCCGCCCGGCTCGAGTCGACCCAGTACTCGGTGCGAGTGCCGACCTGGTAGGGTCCGGTGGGCTGCTCGTATCGCACGCCGGGAAAGAGCCACGTCGGCAGGAGCACCACGATGAGGGCGGCGAGCCCCAATCCGAGACGCGCCAACCCGCGCCGCCACCGCGGCGGATGACGCTCCTCGCGGTGGCCGAGATCGAGCGCCGCCTGGAAAGCGGCAAGCCCCGCGAACACATAGGCCGGTATCAGCGGCCAGCGCGGGGCCCCGATCGCGACGTGGATGGCTCCCGCCACCAGTACTCCGGCCAGGAAACCGATCAGGAACTTCTCGTGGTGGCGCCCGCTCAACAGCACTCCGCCGGCCCAGACGATGGGCAGGAGGAGCAGCAGCAGGTCGGCCACCGGAGGCATCATTGGCCTTCCTGGAAAGCTCGCGGGGCGCGACGCAGCCCGCCGAGCGTGGCGGCACTCCAGCCGAGGACGCCGGCGAACAGCGGACCGGCGGCGAGCACCCCCCATGCGGGAAGGGGCAGGACGCCGGCCAGCCGCTCCGCCAGCACCCCGACCGGTCCCTGAAGGGACTGCCAGGCGAGCAGGAGCGCCCACGCCATCACGGCCGCGAGGAAGGCGCCGGAGGCGCGGTGCCCCAGCGCTCCCCATCCGAGAGCGAGGAGCGGCACCATCCACCACCCCGCCGCGACGGTACCCGCGGCCATCGCCGCCGTCAGCAGGATCACGCGAATCGTGGCGGACATGGTCCTACCTCCCCGGAGTGACGGTGAGTGTGGCGCGAACGCGATCGGCCGGAAGGTCCGTTGGACTGCGCGGGAAGAGGATGGGGTCGAGGTCCCCGGCCGTCCATTGCCGCACCCGGTCAGTGTAGAACCGGCTGGCCGGGTTGCCGGACTGGCCGCCGGGGTAAGTGGCCCAGGCCCGCAGCTCGGGACCGAGCTCGACCACCATCCGCCAGCTCGCGCCGAACCCGCCGTGGCGCCCGGCCGGGGCGATGGTCTCCGGCCCGCCCGAAACGGGAAGGTTGAGGGCGGAGAGAGACGGCAGGCGGAGGAAGTGCCAGATGTCGGTCGGCCACACCGTTCCCCATCGCCACCCTTCACCTTCAGGCGGGCCGTAGCGCGCCCGGGCGGTATCGAGGGCCGCCCGCAGGCTGGCGGCGAGGACCTGGTCACGTTCCTCCCGCACGTCAGGCGTGCGCCGATCGTCCCACCACGTGCTGGACGAGTCCCGCAGGAGCCCAAGGAGCAGCTGCGTGTTCCGGTAGACCGGATTCCGCCGGGCGGTGTCCGGCGGGATCAGTTCGTCGAGCGCGCGGCGGTAGGTCTCCTCGATGGCGAGTTCGAAGAGGATCGCCCGCCGGTTGGCGGGGTCGTACCGTCGGTCCCACTCTCGGAGCAGGTCGGCGGCCCGGCGAAGGGCCTCATCGGGCCGGTCGGCCCGGGTCGATGACTCGGCGGCCGCGAGGAAGAACGGCACCAGGGCCTCCGCCCGGGCGCTGCCTGGATCCGTCTGCATCCGCCGCATCTTCTCCGGCGTCACCGCGCTGTCTGCCCGAAGCAGCCGGTTGATGTTGATCGCCCGCCACGGTGCGGGCCAGTCGCCCCCGAGATACGCAGGATTAGCGGCCGGATCGACCGGCTGCTGATTGGCTGAAACGAGGAAGCCCTGGGCGGGACGGTAGGCGAAGGGATACTGCTCGACCGGCAGGGCCCCCAGCCAGTCCGAGGCGCTGGCGGACCCGTCGAAGAGGCGGTCACCGCGGCCGTCGCCGGGGCGGATCGGGAACCATCCCGACGACCGGATCGCGATGGTCCCGGTGCGGTCCGCGACCAGCCCGTTCTGGGTGGGTGCGACGTACTCCTCCATCCAGGTGAGCCACTGGTCCGCCGAGGAGGCTCGGGCCAGGTGCAGGAAGACGTCGTTTTCGGCCGAGGGCTCGAGCACGGTCCATCGCCGCGAGATCCACTCCCCCCCGAGGCGCTGCATCGGCCCGCGATGGGTGGAGCGGATCGTGTCGGTCGCCAGCGTGTTCCCCTGCGGATCGCGATAGGTCTCGACCCGGATTCGCAGGTCACGCCATGATCCGTCGAGCTGATAGCGGGTCGGTGCGACACTGTCGTCCACCGTCTCACGGTAGAAATCGAGGACGTCTCCCCCGGTGTTGGTGAAGGTCCAGGCCACATCCCGGTTGAAGCCGATGACCACGCCGGGCGCGCCGGGAAGGGAGACCCCGGCGACGTCTACCGCGCCGGGGACGTTGATGTGGACCTCGTACCAGATCGAGGGGAGGGTCAGCTGCAGGTGCGGGTCGCCGGCAAGCAGGGCTGCCCCCGAGGCACTTCGCGATGGTGAGACCGCCCAGTTGTTGCTGCCGAGAGCGCCGAGATCCCGGGGTGACGCGTCCAGCGTCGCCCGGAGGGCCAGCAACGCCCTCGCCCTGGCGGAATCGGGACGCCCGGGCGGCGGCAGGGGCGCGAACTCCTCTCTCGGGATGGCCGCGCCGTTCGGCTGGATCGGCTCCTGGATCTGGCTGTTGACGGCGACGATCGCCTCCGCGGCCTCGTCCCCGACCAGGGCGCGAAGTTCCTCCTTGAGAAGCCCCGGATCCGACGACGCGAGGGTCTGGCCCATCCGGCCGAAGAGATAGAACGTGTACTTCGGTTCCCATCGCGACGGCCGCGCCCCGAGGAGGCGATACTCGAGGGGAAGATCGGCCTCGCCCAGCCGGTCGATCCACGCGTTCACGCCCTCGGCGTAGGCGACGATGGCCCGGTATCCGATGCTGGCGGTGTCGAGCCGGGCGTACTTCCGCTCGGCCGCATCGGCCAGGCCCGCCGCCCTGCTGGCGCGGTCGGCCTCGAGCGCCCGGGGGCCAAGCAGCCCGGTCAGCGTTCCGGCGGTCGCCCGCGTCTGCAGGTCCAGCTGGAAGAGCCGGTCGCGCGCCACCACATAGCCGAGCACCCGGTACGCATCGTCCTCGGTGGCGGCGAAGATGTGGGGCACGGCCCGGTCATCGAACACGACGGTGACCGGGGCGGCGAGCCCGGGGAGCGCGGCGGTCTCCTCCCGCGACGGTTCGGCCGCCGCGGCGACGGCCCAAACCCCGCGGACGGGATCGAGGAACGGCCCCAGCCTGGGGAGGGAGCCCAACCGCCGGACGCTCGCGACGACCAGGGCCAGCAGGAGGAGCGCGGCGAGGGCCGCTCGGAGCGATCGAGGCATGGAATCGCGGGCGTGAGGGTCGGCTGGCGCGGGGTCTGTCGAGTTGGCCCCGGCAATAGTATTGTATTCAAAATGGTATTCCCAGCCCCCGGTACGCGGTTCGGCGCGGCCCTCCTCCTCGTCCTCGCCGG
>DASWBQ010000195.1:0-15098 GCA_036390535.1 Gemmatimonadales bacterium
CTGGTTCAGGCGCCTTCGCTGCGCTCAGGCCGACGGGGCTCTGTTGCCGCCCTGCCGTCCTGCCGTCCTGCCGCTCCCCGCCAGCTTCGCCACCATCCGCTCCAGCCGGTCGAGGTCGGTGACGGTGACGGTGACCGCGCCGAATTCCTCCTCGACGGTACCCCGGAAGACGAACGGCCCCTGGTCGAAGAGGACGTGGGCCCGGGCCTTGTAGATGCCCGGGAAGAGCACCGTCTCGATCAGCCCGGTGCCGTCGTCGAAGGTGGCGAACTCCATCGGCTCGTCCTGCACCGTGGTCACCGGCTTGGCGGTGGTGAGGAGCCCGGCGCAGAGCACCCGCTTCCCGACGTGGTGGTGCAGTTCGGTGGCCGGCGTGATCCGGAAGCGGCGCAATGCCTCCGCATGGAGGGCCATCGGGTGGCCGGACGTCGTGAAGCCGAGCAGCTCGTACTCGATGGAGCGTTGCTTTTCGGGAGGGTACTCGCGAAGGACCGGCGGCAGGGCGGCAGGACGGCAGGGCGGCACCAGCTCCTCGTTACCCCCGTCACCCTGAGCGAAGCGACGGGGCCCATCTCCGCCCTGTCCCCCGCGCGTCGCTCGGGGTGACAGCCCGTTCTCCCGGTCCAGCTCCCAGAGCATCATCGGGCGGGTCATCCCGTTGGCAATCGAATCGCAGGCGCCCACCCGGATCAGCGTCCGCAGGTCGTCGTGGGAAAGCCCTGTGCGCTCCCGCAAGTCCGCCAGGTCACGATACGGTACTGCCGCCCTGCCGTCCTGCCGCCCTGCCGCCTTCTCCATCCCCCCCGCCGACAACCCCTTCACGAACTGCAACCCCACCCGGATCTCCTTCCCCCGGCCTGTCGCCCGGATCTCGCTCGCGTTCACGTCCGGCGACAGCACCGTCAGTCCCTGCCGCATCGCCTCCGCCACGTACGCGAACGCCCGGTAGAACCCGCCGCCGTTCGAGAGCACCGCCGCGAAGAACTCCGCCGGGTGGTTGGCGCGCAGGTAGCACGACTGCTGGGCCACCTGGATGTACGAGCACGAATGCCCCTTGCAGAAGCTGTAGCCCGCGAAGCTCATCACCATCTCCCACACCTGCTTCGCCACCTCCGGGTCGCGCCCCATCGCCGCCGCCCCCGCGAAGAACTCCTCCGCGAACGCGGCCAGCCGCTTGCCGGGCCGCTTGCCCGACAGCGCCTTCCGGAGCCCGTCGCCCGAGGCCAGCGGCATCCCCGCGAAGACGTGGCAGACGTTCACCACGTCCTCCTGGTAGACCATCACCCCGAAGGTTTCCGCCAGCACGTCGCGCAGCGACGGGTCGAGCGGCTGGTACGGCGCGCCGTGCAGCCGCTCCAGGTAGGTCCGGATGAAGCGGTTCGACGCCGGCCGGATGATGCTGGTGTTGAGCACCAGCAGCTCGAAGCTCTCCGCCCGGCTCTTCTGGCAGAGCAGCCGCGACGCCGGCGACTCGGTGTAGAACACCCCGAGCGTCTGCCCGGTGCGGAACAGCTCGCGCGCCTTCGGGTCGTCCCCCGCCTCCGACGAGCTGTAGTCGAGCTGGACCCCGGTGTTCTCCTTCACCATCGCGATCGCGTCACGGATCACCGCCAGCGAGCGGTTCCCCAGCAGGTCGATCTTCACCAGCCCAGCGTCCTCGGCGCCGTCCTTCTCGAACTGGATCACCGGCACCGCCAGGTCCGGGAAGCCGTCGAGCACCCGCGCCGCCGGCTCGGTCGGGACGTAGTCGAGCAGCGACCCCGGCACGATCACTACCCCGCCCGGGTGCAGCGACAGGTGGTGCGGCACCCCCACCAGCGGCATCGCCTCGCGCGCCAGCGCCCGCCACGAGGCCGGCAGGTCCAGCTCGGCGAAGTTGGGGTGGGTGTCGAACGCCTCCTCGAGGTCGCCGCTGTGGAACCAGGGGATCCGCCGCGTCACCTCGCGGATCTCGCCGGCTGGGCGGCCGTGCACCTTGGCCACCTCGCGGAGCGCGCCCCGGAGCCGGAAGCAGTTGTGGTTGGCGACCATCGCCGCCCGCGGGTGCGGGTAGCGCTGGAAGACGTAGGCCAGCACCCGGTCGCGCTCGTCCCACGGGAAGTCGAGGTCGATGTCGGGCGGGTCCTTCCGCTCGGGGTTGAGGAACCGCTCGAACAGGAGCCCCGCCGCCAGCGGGTCCACGTGGGTGATGCCGAGGCAGTAGGAGACGATCGAGTTGGCGACGGAACCGCGGCCGCAGTGGGTGGGGCCGTGCTCGACGATGTCTTTCACCACCAGGAAGTAGTCGGCGAAGCCCTTGAGCTCGATGATGCGCAACTCGTGCTCGATCCGGTCGGCGGTGATGGGGGCGACGGTGCCGTAGCGGCGCACCGCGCCCGAGTAGGCCAGCCCGCGAAGCCGCGCCATCGCCTGGTCGTGGTCGGCTACCCGCGGCGCCACGGTGCGGGCCCCGACGGGAATCCGGTAGCGGCAGCGGTCGGCGATCTCGCCGGCGCGGTCGAGGGCGTCGGGGACGTCGGGGAAATGACGACGGAGCTCGGCTTCAGGCTTGAGCCACGCGTCGCGGGTGGAGAGGCGGAGAGGCGGAGGGGCGGAGAGGGTCGTGTTGGTCGCGATCGCGGTGAGCAGCCGGTGGCGCGCCCAGTCCTCGGCGTGGGCGAACATCACCGCGTTGGTCACCACCGGCGGAATCCCCAGCCGCCGTGCCGCCGCCAGCACCGCGTGCCGCTCCTTTCCGGGCCTGAGCTCGGCGTAGAGGTTGGCGGTTCCGGAAGTGGCCGCGAGCCGCTCCAGCAGCGGGACGCAGTTGGAGAGGACGATCAGGCCGGTGCGGGCGAGGAGGTGGTCGGAAAGTCGGAAAGTCGGAAGGTCGGAAGCCGTTGCCGCCCTGCCGCCCTGCCGCCCTGCCGCCCAGTGCCGCGCGGATATCGCCGCACACACCGCCCCCCATCCCGGTTCGTCCTCCGCCAGCACCACCGCCTCCTCGCCACCGTGCACCAGGTGCGCGCCGAGGATCGGGCGGATTCCGGCGGCCTCGGCCTCGCGCTGGAACTCGACCGCGCCATAGACGGCGTTGGTGTCGGTGCAGGCGAGGGCCGAGAAGCCCCGGGCCGCGGCGGCGGCAATCAGGGCCTCGGGGCTCGAGGCGCCCTGGCCGAGGGAAAAGTGGGAGTGGACGTGGAGGTGGGAGAACACGGGGGCGGACGGTCCGGGGCTCATCCCAACCGTATCCCGAATAAACACCGAAGTCAATGCCGGTCAGCGGTCGGATACCTGCCGCCCTCAGTTCGGCTTGATCACCGCCTTCAGCACCTCGCGCCGCTCTACCGCCGCCAACGCATCCCCCGCCTCCTCCAGCGAGTAGGTGCGTCCCGCCAGCTCCCGCCACGGCACCCGCTCCTGGTGCTGCGCCGCCAGCGCCACCGCCCGGTGGAAGTGCGAGTAGTCCGAGCCCCAGCAGCCCTTGATCTCGACGTGCTTGCGGTTGATCTGCCGGTGCGGGTTGAGCGGCACGTCGCCATGATCGGTGTACTGCCCCGCCACGATCACCCGGCCGCCGTCCCGCACCAGGTCGAGCGCCTGCGGCACCGCCCGCGGATCACCCGACACCTCGATCACCACGTCCACGCCCCGCCCGCCGGTGCGGGCCCGTACCGCGTCAGCCCGCGCGTCGGCCGGCATCCCCAGGCCCAGCGTCATCGTAGCGCCCATCCGTTCCGCGAACGCCAGCCGGTCCGGCGGGTCGCCGATCGCGATCACTTCTCCCGCGCCCGAGAGCGCCGCGAACGCGATCGCCGACTGCCCCACCGGCCCAGCGCCGAGCACCGCCACCGACTCGCCCAGCCGGAGCCGCGCCAGGTCCGCCGCGTGGAGCGCCGTCACCAGCCCGCAGCCGCCGCCGATGAAGGTTCGCGGGTCGAGCTCCTCGGGCAGCTTGATCAGCTTCACCCCCGGCTTCATCCAGATCGCCTCGGCCCATCCGCCGAGCAGGCCTTCGTCAGCCGAATAGGTGATGCCGTACACCCGGCGCGACGGGCAGCGCGTCGTCTCCTTCGCCACCAGGCAGTACCAGCAGCGGTGGCAGGTCTCGTGGACGTCGAGGAAGGTGACGAGGTCCCCCACCTTCAGTGGCCGCCCCTCGACGTCGCTGAGCGGTCCGTGGTGCTCGGCGATGGCCCCCACCGAGACGTGGCCCGGGATGATCGGGTAGGGAACGCCGCTCAGGCGGCCGTGGTGGAGGTGCACGTCGGTGCCGCACACCTCCGAATACAGCGTACGCAAGATCGCCCCGCCGGGCGCGAGGCTCGGCGAGGCGATCTCGGTGAGCCGGACCGGCTGGTCCGGCCCCGGCATGATCACCGCTCTGGGCATCAGTCGACTAGAAGACGATCGCGAGCATGATCCGGAAGTCCGGCATCTCGTCGGTGATGCGGAGTCGTCCCTCGAGGTTGGTGGCCTTTCCCTTGAAGATCGGCAACTGGGTGCCGAGTACGCCGGTGAGCCCGAAATCGCTGCCGCCGTCGTAGCCGATCCAGCCCGGGGCCACACCACCGTAGAAACCAACTCCCTTCTCCTCGACGATCAGGCGCGCCAGGAAGTCGACGTTCACATCAAAGGTGGTCTCGTCCCCGATCCCGAGGTGCGCGTTCGGGACGATCCGGATGAAGCCGAGGGCCTTGCCGAGGGACATCTGGCCGCCGACGACGAACTGCTCGGGACCGAACCCGATGCCGGCCTTCACCCCGAAGCCGAGGCCGGAGTGGGCCTTCGACTCCTGTGACGCCTCCTGGGCGAGGACGGGACTGGTGGCGGCGAGCGCCAGGACGCCAAGGGCGAGCAGCAACTGCCGAGAACGACGCATGCGGGACTCCTGTTATCGAGGGGTAGGGGGTGGAGGGTAAGCGACGAGCGGGCCATCCCGCAAGCGTTACATGTCTGAAACACGCCTGACTTGCCGCCGGCAGGGCCGCGCCCCATCATCTCCTGACGAATGGCGACTGACGACTGACACCTCACGCCTGGAGGTCCCATGGCAAGTGACACGGTGCGGGGCCGGTTTCTCTGGCACGAGCTGATGACGTCGGACACGGCCGCCGCGGCCGGTTTCTACGGTGCGCTGGTGGGCTGGGGCACCCAGCCTCTCGGGGACGGGTCGTACACCCTGTTCACCATGGGTGAGCGGCCTCGCGCCGGCATGATGGCCCTGACGCCCGAGCTGGTGGCGCAGGAAGTGCCGCCCCACTGGCTCTGCTACTTCGGGGCGGCGAACTGTGACGCCGCCACCGCCGAGGCAGAGCGGCACGGGGCGTCGGTCATCCGCCCGCCCGCCGACATCCCCGAGTACGGCCGCTTCGCCGTGATCTCCGACCCGCAGGGTGCCGTCTGCTGCCTTTACCAGCCGCCGGCCGGCCCCATGGGCGACGCGCCGGCGCCTGGGCTCGGCGACTTTACGTGGCACGAACTCGCCACCACCGACGTGGACGGCGCCTTCCGGTTCTACGGCGCGCTGTTCGGCTGGGCCAAGGTCGCGTCGGTCGACATGGGCGAGATGGGGATCTACCATGAGTTCGCCCAGAGCGACGGCGCCGTCTGCGGCGGGATCTACCTGAAGCCCGCGGAGGTGCCGTACTCGAACTGGCTGCCGTACGCCTGTGTCCCCAGGGCCGACGCGGCGGCGGAAGTGGTCACGGCCAAGGGCGGAACGATCCTGGTGCCGCCCATGGACGTTCCCGGCGGTGACCGGGCCATGGTGCTGATGGACCCGCAGGGCGCGGCGTTCGCGGTGCATGCCAAGAGGAAGTAACACGGCAGATCCGGCTCGGCAGGTGAAACTCGGCAGATAAGACTCGGCAGACTACCTTGCCGAGCAGCACCGAGCTTCACCTACGAGCCTGCCATGCGCGCCATCACCCACTCCGCCCCCGGCGGCCCCGAAGTCCTGACGCTCCGGGACGTGCCCACTCCGTCCCCGGGCCCTCGTGAGCTTCTCGTGGGGGTCCGCGCCGCCGGCCTCAACCGCGCCGACGTGATCCAGCGGCGCGGCGGCTACCCGGCGCCCGCCGGGTGGCCCGCCGACATCCCGGGGCTCGAGTTCGCCGGCGAGGTCGAGGCCGTCGGTCCCGAGGTCACCGCCTGGCGCGTCGGCGACCGGGTGATGGGGCTGGTCGGTGGCGGGGCCCACGCCCAGTACGTCGCCATCCACGAGGCCGAGGCGATCGCGGTGCCGCCGATGCTGACGCTCACCGAGGCGGCGGCCGTGCCGGAGGCGTTCCTCACCGCCTGGGACGCACTCACCACCCGCGGGCGTCTCGCGGCCGGCGAGCGGGTGCTGCTCCACGCAGTTGGCAGTGGGGTCGGCACCGTCGCCATCCAGCTCGCCAAGCGGCTCGGCGCCACGGTGCTCGGCACGTCACGCACACTCGGCAAGCTCGAGCAGTGCCGCCCCCTTGGCCTCGACCAGGGGATCGACACCTCGGCCGGCAGCTTCCGCGAGGCCGTCTCCGTGCCGGTCAACGTCATCGTGGACGTGCTCGGCGGCCCCGCCTTTGCCGACAACCTCGCCGTGCTGGCGCCGCGCGGCCGGCTGGTGCTGCTGGGCTTCCTGCAGGGCCCCAAGGTGGAGACCAGCCTCGACCCGATCCTCCGGAAGCGGCTCGAGGTGATCGGGACGGTGATGCGGACCCGCGGGCCTGAGGAGCGCGCCGCCCTCGCCGCCGAGTTCACCGCGCGCCTGGCGCCCTGGTTCGCGACGGCCCAGCCGGTCCGGCCCGTGATCGGCGCGACCTTCGCGATGGCGGACATCGCCGAGGCGCACCGGGCGATGGAGGCGGATGCGGTGTTCGGGAAGATCGTGCTGGAGTGGCGATAGGGACGGAGCGGGCGGGATTGAGCGGGAGCGGGGTCACCCTCCGCGGCCTGAAGTGACCGCTGCTTTCGCGCCACGGCGCTCATGCTCCATGGGCGGTCACTAACGTCCGCTCCGGGTGATCCCGCTCCCGCTCCTGCCGCCTGTTACCGCCCTCCTACCGCCCATTACCGCCGCCCTCTGCGGCATCACGTCAATCGCATGCTGCAAACGCACCGCTCGCGGCGGTTCGGCGGGCGTCCAGAAATCCAGCTGCAGGTTCGCCTCCACCAGCCGGTCCACCGTGACCGCCACCTGGCGCACCGCGGTCCGCCGGGTCTGCGCCATGGCCAGGGCGCGCCGGGCCGCGTCCCAGAGCTCCACGTCGAGCGCCGCCTCGCGCACTGCCACCGCGCGCGCCGCCGAGGCGGCGTCGGCGTAGTCGATCGCCACGGCGAGCCGTCCGGCGGCGAGCCCGCGCTCCCGGAGCCGGCGGCCCAGCCGCTCGGCCATCCGGCGGAGCAGCTCGTGGAGGATGCCGAGGTCGTTGGTGTCGGTGGCGAGGGTGTGGGCGATCCGGAACTCGGCCCGCACCGCGGGTGGGAGGACCGGGCGCGGGTCGATGCCGTTGGCGCGGGCCCGGAGGGTGCGGCCGGCGCTGCCGAAAACCGCGATCATGTCGGGCTCGGGGATCGCGGCGATCTCGCCGATCAGGTCGAGCTGGTAGTCGTCGAGCCGTCGGCGGATCGGGTCGGGGACGTCGGGGAGAACGGGGACGAGGCGCGGGGCGAGGAAGAGAGCCTCGTTCCCGGCTGCGATGGAGATGGGCCAGTCGAGGGACGGGCAGACGGGCAGACGGGCAGACGGGCCGTCCACCGCCCGTCCGCCCGTCCGCCCGTCCGCCCGTCCGCCCGTCCGAGGCGTGTCGCCGCCTCGCTCACCACCTTGTTGGTCGCCACCCCCACCCAGAGCGGCAGCCGGAGCCGTTCCTCCGCCTCGCGCCGGATCCGTGCCGCCACGTCCACTGCCGGCCCGAACAGCCGCTCGGTGCCGGTGAGGTCCAGGAAGGCGTGGCCGTACCAGCGCGGCTCGATCACCGGCGCCCAGCGGGCCAGCAGCTCGTGGAGCGCCCGCGAGGCGCGGGCGTAGAGCTTCGGGTTGGGCGGGACGATCACCAGGTCGGGGCAGACCTTCTTCGCCAGCCGCACCGTCATGCCGCGGGTGATGCCGGCGGCCTCCGCCTCGGGGGAGGTGGCCAGCACCGTGGCCCGCTCGGCCCCGGGCGGCGCCACCGCCAGTGGCCGGTGCCGGAGGACGGGAGCGACCAGGCGCTCCACCGTGGCGCAGAAGGCCGGCGGGTCGACGTAGAGAATGGCGCGCTGCATGACGCGGCCGCCGGGGCGGCGGCTACAGGGCGGCGATCAGGTCGCCGGTGGACCGCGCCGCAGGCGTATCCGGCTCGTCCGGTGGCTCGGCGAAGCCGTACACCCCGCGGAGCAGCCGGATTCGCCGCGCCAGGGCCCGGGTGTACTCCCGCCGGGCGTTGGCGCGGTTGGCGTAGTGGGCCTCGTAGCGGCGGGCCAGGTCGGGGAACTCGCGGCGAAGCAGGGCGAGGAGCCGGGGACGCGCCACGGGGCCGAGCCGGAGCGCCGACCCGTGCACCGTGTGCGCCCCGGCCGCCTTCGCTGCCTCCATCACCGCCGCCAGGCTGGGCCAGCTGTCGGTGAGCCCGGGGAGGATCGGGGCGATCAGCACCCCCGCGCGGACCCCGGCCCGGGTCAGCGCCGACAGCGCCCGGAGCCGCGCGTGCGGCAGCGGCGTCCGCGGCTCGAGAAGCCGGATCAGCTCCGCGTCGGTCGAGGCCAGCGAGAGGTTGACCCGGATGTCGTGCCGCTCCGACAGCCGGAGCAGGACGTCGATGTCGCGGGTCACCAGCGAGGATTTCGTGGTGATCGCGATCGAGAGATTGCGGTAGGGCAGCAGCGCCTCGAGCACCTCGCGGGTGACCTGGAACTGCCGCTCCGCCGGCTGATAGGGATCGGTGGCGGTGCCGATCAGGATCGTGGCCTTGCCGACCCGCGCCGGGTCGAGGGTGCGGCGGAGGACGGTGGCGAGCTCGGACTTGACGAGGATGAGGCGTTCGAAAGGATCGGACCGGCCGTCACCCCGAGCGGAGCGAGGGGGACCATGCGCGTCCGGCTCCGGCCCTGCTGTCGCCCGCTCTACCGCCCATTTGTGCGTATCCCGCGCATAGCAGTAGCTGCACCCGAACTCGCAGCCGACGTAGGGGTTGAGCGACCAGAACCGCATCCCGGTGCTGGCCGGCGAGTTGAGCGCCGAACGGACCGGCAACCGGCGGAACTCGGTGCCGCGGGCGCGCTGGTCGAGGAGGGGTAGGGGAACACCCGGGCCGCCAGGCAGGAGCGCGAGTTGTGCACCGCCCGTCCGCCCGTCTGCCCGTCCGCCCGTCCTCATGAACATCTCCCCCACCCGCACTGCAGGCAGGTGATGCACCCCGAGGTATGGGCCACCGGTCCGGCGCACTCGGGGCAGACCCTGGTGGAGGCGGGAGGGGGCGGGAGAGGACGGGTGAGGGCGGGATGCACGGCCGGCCTGCTTTCGGGTTCTGTTCGGATATAGTACCCGAATAAAAACCGAAGTCAAGAGGCAGGAAGAAAGCGGGGATAAGAGACAGGTGCTGGTAACCAGTTCACCCGCCCAGCTCACCCACCGCGCTGGTTGCGTACCTAGTGTTTGATCCGACCAGCCACCAGCACCTCTTGCCGCTCGTCGAAGGCCACGCGGAGCAGTGGTCTCCAGGACAGGCCGTACTCCTGATACTCGACGATGCGCCTGTCCTGCTCCACCCGGAAGCGGGTCACGAGGAATCGCGCGCCCGACACGAATCGCTGCACCTCGGCCAGCGACCGTGACTTGGCAACGAACAGGTTGTCGGCCCCGCTCGGAAAGAATGCAACCGCCGGGGCTCGGGTGCTGAAGGGGTTGACCTGCGCCACGTAGACCCCTTCCGGGGCAAGTATCAACCCTGTCCAGCGGAGAGGTCCCACGAGGGAGGAAAACCCCATCCGGCTGGCGACGAGGCTTCTCACCACAATGCCGCGCTCTCGCGCGAACTGCTGTGTCCGGCTGAGCACGATCCCTTGGAGACCCACACACACGACGAGATAGATACCGAACGCAGCCACGCCGAAGCGGCCAAAGACCGCTCGGCCCTGACGAAAGCCCCATCCCCCGCGCGCGAGAGCGACGAAGAGGACCAGCAGCACGCCGCCGAGAACCAACGGGTAGGCGGTGCGGAGCGGTACCTCGGTTGCCTCCTCCATTGTGGCCGCCAGGCTGGGAGCCAGCGCTGGCCACTCGGCATAGAGCCACCAGGCCAGGGATGAGAGCAATGCCGCGGCCAGGATGCCGCGACGCACCGCCGCTTCTCGTTTGGAGTACGTCCAGACCGTAAGCAGCACAAAGAGCGCTAGCAGGAACAGCGTCCAATCGACGTAGCCCAGGAAATCCAGGTGGACATAATCGGGAGAAAAGGGGAAGAAGAGCACGGTACCCATTGGCGTGGGGAGATCCAGGAGGAGGTGCGAGAGCATCCCCATGGCAATCAGCGCCAGAAGGCGCGCGTACCCCTTTTCTCTGCTGAGCCGCCATACCACGAGCGCCGCCAGCGGTGCCAGTACGGCAACCCCCACCAGCGAGTGAGTGAAGCCGCGGTGGGCAAACCCGGAATGCGGATTCAAGAATGGGGCAATGAGAGTATCCGCATCCGGCAACAGCGCACCAACCACGGCCGCCCCGGCCGCACCACGACCGGCCCAGCGTTGTGGCGCAGCCCACCCGATACAAGCACCGGTGGCGACGTGGATGAATGCGTCCATAGCGTTTCCCAGGTTCCCGAGGGGTTCCCCACCAGGGAAGATAGCCGACTATACTGCTCGGAAATATCGAACTGCAAGGCCTGCAACCCAAGGACGCGATATCCCTGGCCGCTAACACCTACGGCTTCTGGACCCGGAAATCGAGTGTGAAACCTGTCGGTCGCCCTGGTGATTCGGGGTTGGAAGGGTTCGAGCGGGTTGCTGCCAGAGCAGCCGCAGGCAGGAAGAAGGGGCGTCTTCCCGCCCCTCCCGCCTATTCCCGTTCTCTCCCGCCTTATCCCGCTCTATCCCGCCTCTAGAACGAAAGCCCCGCCATCAGCATCACCGCCCGGTTCCTGGCGTCGAAGCCGTCCTCGATCGAGTTGATGTTGGCGAGGCCGCGGTCCCAGCGGATCTCGACCGTGAGTCCGGTGACGCCGCCGAACCGGAGTCCGGCGCCGAGGGCGAGCCCGAAGTCGGAACTCTTGGGCTCCTCGAGGCACTCGCCGGCCTGCTCCACCGAGCAGTCGTCACTGATCTTGAAGTCGGCATAGCCGCCGGCCAGCAGGAACGGCTGGATTCGCCCGGTCGCGGCCATGAACCGGACCATCACCGGGATCTCGAGGTACGACAGCTTCACCTCGGCGTTGCCACTCTCGCCGCCCTTCTCCACGTAGAGCAGCTCGGGCTGGAGGCCAAGGTTGTCGCCCAGCCGGAAGCCGTAGCTGACCCCGCCCACGAACCCCGTCTTGTTGTTGAAGTCGACCCCCCCGCTTTCGGTGTCGATCGTGTTGAAGGTCACGCCGCCCTTCATCCCGAACTGGGCATGGGCGGCGGCGGGGACGAGCGCCAGCACCGCGGCGACAAGGAGGGACTTCCGCATGTGGTCTCCCGGGAAAGGAATGGTCCAGAAAGATAAGACGGGGGGCGGTCCGGCCGCCCTGTCAGGGCAGGGCGTACTCGAACTCGTACGAGTGCTGCCTCCCCTCGATGATAATCCGCATCCGGCCGCTGATGCCGGCCAGCTGGTCGGTGCCGGAGCCGGGCACCACCGTGATCACCAGGTCCTGTGCCCCCCGCGTCATCGTACCGCTGTGCTGGAGGGTGAAGCTGCCGGCCCGGCCATGGAGCACGCCGGTAACCCGCTCGAGGGCGACGTAGCCTGCCGACCCCTTCGTCGGTGTGAGGGCGGAGAGCATCGCGCCGGTGCTGGAGCCGGCGAGGTCGCCCTGGAACTGCTTGGCGATGGCCATCCGGCCGAGAGTGCTGCCGGCGCCGTCCTGCGAGACCTCGGGGGTGAGCTGGACGTCGAAGGTGCCGGTGGCGGTGGTCATCTCGAAAGTAGGGGCTGCCCGGTGTGACGGGTCAAGCCGCGCGGGGTGGAGGCCTATCCCTGCCGGGTGGCCGCGGGGGCGCCGCGCACGTAGGCGATGTAGTCCGTCGGCGCGGGGATGGCCCCCGCTCGCCGCAGCAGCCACCCCACTTGCCCGCGATGGTAGGCGCCATGCAGGCAGACGTGGAGCAGGATGTCCTCGATCTTCGACGTGAAGGCCTGGCCGGCGCTGTTGACGTAACGGATCTCACGGTTCAGGTCCGCCGGCGCGAGCCCGTCGAGATACGTGGTGAGCCCAACCCGGTTGGCGGCGGCGAGCGCCTGTGCCTCGGGGAGCGTCAGCGTGGGCCAGACGTCGACCTCCGGAGGCCGCTCCTCAAGCCGGCGGAGCCAGACATGTTCCGCCGCGAGGATGTGAGCGTAGAGTGCCGTCGCCTCGGCGCCCTGCGTGGGGGAGGCCGCGGCGATGGCGTCGTGGGCGCGGTCGTCGGCCCAGACGAGGTGGGCCAGTAGGCGGCGGAGGTGGTCCATGGCAGGGCAGGGAGTAAGGTAACTTCCAGCCGGGCTCCGCGTCGGGAACGAATGCTATCTTGGTCGAGTCCCCAACCGGCCAACGCATGTCGAGACCCATCCTCCTCCTCGCCGCCCTGGCGTGCCTGGCTGCTCCCCTCGCGGCCCAGGACCAGCGCCCCTACGACCTGATCATCACCGGAGGGCAACTCCTCGACGGCACCGGCAACCCTGCCGTCCCCGGGGAGGTCGCCATCCGCGACGGCAGGATCGCGGCGGTTGGCCGGCTGCCGCACCGGAACGCCAAACACGTGATCCTCGCCCGGGGGAAGGTGGTGGCGCCCGGCTTCATCGACATCCACTCCCACGCGGACGACGGCGCCGGTCCGCGGGGCGGCTTCCGCGATCCCGACCCGAAGCGGAAGGCGGCGCTCAACATCGTCACCCAGGGCGTGACCACCGTGGTGGTCAACCAGGACGGCCGCTCGCCGTGGCCGGTCCGCGACCAGCGCGACCAGCTCCGCCGGGACGGCATCGGCCCCAACGCCATCCTCCTCGCGGGCCACGGCACCATCCGCGGCCGGGTGATGGGCACCGACTTCCGCCGGCCCGCCACCCCGGACGAGGTCGCCCGGATGCGCGCCCTCCTGCGCGAGGCCCTCGCCGACGGCGCCTGGGGCCTCTCCGCAGGGCTCGAGTATGTCCCCGGCCGCTGGAGCACGACCGACGAAGTGGCGGCCCTGGTGGAGGAGATCGTGCCGAGCGGCGGGGTGTACATCTCGCACGAGCGGAGCGAGGGGCGCGACCCGATGTGGTACTGGCCCAGCCAGGATCCGGCGGGGCCGCCGACCCTGCTCGACGCGGTGAAGGAGACCATCGAGATCGGCGAGCGCACCGGCGCCCGGGTGGTGGCGTCCCACCTCAAGGCGAAAGGTGCGACCTACTGGGGCTCGAGCAAGGCGGCGATCGAACTGATCGCGCGGGCCCGGGCGAGGGGTGTGGACGTCTGGGCGGACCAGTATCCGTACACCACCAGCGGCACCGACGGGAACACGGTGCTGATCCCGGGCTGGGCGCTGGGGCGGGGGCCCGACCAGCTGGGCGCGGCGCCGGCACAGTCGAACCAGCGGCCCGACTACTCGGCGGCACTCCGCCAGACCCTGGCCGACGCGGCGTTGGCCGCCAAGGCCCGGGAGGACGTGGCCCACGAGATCATCCGGCGGGGCGGAGCGGAGAAGGTCCTGGTGCAGCAGCACCCCGACACCGCCATGCAGGGGAAGACGCTGGCCGAGATCGCGGCGAGGCTGGGTGTGCCTGCGGTGGAGGCGGCGTTCGAGATCCAGTTCCGGGGAAACCCGCAGCGGATGGGCGGGGGCCGGCTTCGGGGCTTCTCGCTCGACGAGGTGGACCTGGATCTGATCGCGGCCCAACCGTGGGTGGCGACGGCCAGCGATGGCGGGATCGGGTTGCCGGAGGACGGCCCGGCGACCCATGCCCGGTTCTACGGGACCTTCCCGCGGAAGATCCGGCGTTATGCGATCGAGCGGGGGGTGCTACGGGTAGAGGACGCGGTGCGGAGCATGACCACCCTGCCGGCGCAGATCCTCGGGCTTGCCGACCGGGGCGGGTTGCGCGAGGGGATGTGGGCCGACGTGGTGGTGTTCGACCTGGGCGTGATCCGCGACCGGGCCACCTTCACCGACCCGCACCAGTACGCCGAGGGGGTCGAGTGGGTACTGGTAAACGGGGAGGCGGTGGTGGAGGCGGGGAAGCCGACCGGGAAGCTGGCGGGGAAGGTGCTCATCAGATAGAGAGCCGAGAGCGGAGGGAATGGTCCGCTCTCAGCTTTCCGCTCTCGGTCTCTCAAGGCGTCATCTGCCTCAGCTGCACCCCGACCCGCTCCGTCTCCTCCATCACCCGGAGCAGGTTGCCGCTCCAGATCTTCGCGATCTGCTCCTCGCTATATCCCCGCCGCACCAGCTCCAGCGTGACATTGAAGGTTTCCCCGGCATTGCTCCACCCCTGCACCCCGCCGCCCCCGTCGAAGTCGCTGCTGATGCCCACGTGGTCGATGCCGATCAGCTTGACGGCGTAGTCGATGTGGTCGACGAAGTCCTTCACCGTGGCCCGCGGCGGCGGCGGGTACTGCTGGTTGATCTCCGCCATCCGCTTCGAGAACGCCGCCCGCTCGGCCTCCGGCAGGCTCCCCGGCCCGCCCGCCAGGTTGAACTCCTTCCGGAGCCCCGCCATCGCCGCCTGTCGCCCCGGCGAGTCCTGCTGGCACTTCACGTAGCCGTTGAACGCCACCAGCTGCGCCACGCCGCCGTTCTGCTTGAGCGCCAGTAGCTGCTCGTCGTCCAGGTTCCGGGAGTGGTTGCAGAGCGCCCGCACCGAGGAATGGCTGGCGATGATCGGCGCCTTCGTCAGTCGCAGGGTCTCCATCATCGAGCCCTTCGACGGGTGCGACACGTCGATCATGATCCCCCACCGGTTGAGCTCGGCGATCACCTCGCGCCCCAGCGGGCTCAGGCCG
>DASWBQ010000196.1:0-8415 GCA_036390535.1 Gemmatimonadales bacterium
CATCTCGTGCGGGACGCTCGCGGGGGCGATGATCCCCGAGGTCGTGAAGGTCTTCACCTCCACGAAGTCGGGCCACGTCAAGGAGATCCTCTCCGCCTCGCGGGAAGGTGGCGCCTCCCTGAACATCCTGTCGGGCCTCTCGGCCGGGTATTTCAGCGTCTACTGGATGGTTCTCCTCATGGCCGGCCTCATGACCATCGCCTATGCCGTCAGCACCGCGGGGCTGGGCACCATCATGCTCGCCCCGGCGGTCTTCGCCTTCGGTCTCGTGGCCTTCGGCTTCCTCGGGATGGGGCCCGTCACGATTGCCGTTGACTCCTATGGCCCGGTCACCGACAACGCCCAGTCCGTCTTCGAGCTCTCGACGATCGCCGAGCAGCCGGGCGCCGCGGAGCAGATTCGCAAGGACTACGGCTTCCTGCCCGACTTCAAGAAGGCCAAGGACTACCTGGAGGAGAACGACGGCGCCGGCAACACCTTCAAGGCGACGGCCAAGCCGGTGCTGATCGGCACCGCCGTGGCCGGCGCCACCACCATGATCTTCGCCATCATTGTGCTGCTGACGGCCGGCCTCACCGCCAACGTCGACAAGATGGGGCTGCTCCACCCGCCCTTCCTGCTCGGCCTGATCACCGGCGGCGCGGTGATCTACTGGTTCACCGGCGCCTCGACCCAGGCGGTCACCACCGGGGCCTACCGGGCGGTGGAGTTCATCAAGGCCAACATCAAGCTCGAGGGCGTCACCAAGGCCTCGCTGGAAGACAGCAAGAAGGTCGTCGCGATCTGCACCCAGTACGCCCAGAAGGGGATGTTCAACATCTTCCTGACGGTGTTCTTCTCGACCCTCGCCTTCGCCTTCGTGGAGCCGTTCTTCTTCGTCGGCTACCTGATCGCCATCGCGCTGTTCGGGCTGTACCAGGCGGTCTTCATGGCCAACGCCGGCGGCGCCTGGGACAACGCCAAGAAGATCGTCGAGACCGAACTCAAGATGAAAGGCACCCCGCTGCACGACGCCACGGTGGTCGGCGATACGGTGGGAGACCCGTTCAAGGACACCTCTTCGGTGGCCCTGAACCCGATCATCAAGTTCACCACCCTGTTCGGCCTGCTCGCCGTCGAGCTCTCCGTGACCCTCACGGCGGAGCGCGGCGCCGGCCTCAGCCACCTGCTGGCGGCGGTGTTCTTCGCCGTGTCGGTGGTGTTCGTGTACCGGTCGTTCTATGGAATGAGGATTGCCAGCAAGTAGAGTCGTACGCTGCAAGTCGAACGTCGAAAGCGCGGCGGGTTCGGGAGTCATCCCGGGCCCGCCGTTGCCATTCAGCGTAGAGATAGCGGCACGCCGCATCTGATCGGCGGGGGCGTACCCTTCCCACCGTGGGAAGCGCTTCGTCACCGCGAAAACCTCCAACGCCAGTTGGTGAGCCTGCTGCCATACCCTGAGGTCCCGGAAATCGCCCATTTCCCACTGTGGCACGCGGAAAGCCAGGCACCAAACCCGAACGATCCTGCGAGGTTCAAAAAACTGCCCGAGCCGCCTACCTTATGGCCCCCTGTACCTGCCGATGGGGCATCAACGCGGGACGTTCGACGTCCGACGTTCGACCTTTGACATTCGCCTTTCGACTTGCGCCTCAATGCTCCGCCTCGGTATCGTCGGCCTCCCCAACGTCGGCAAATCCACTCTCTTCAACGCCCTGACCTCCGCCGGGGCGCTGGTGGCCAACTATCCCTTCGCCACCATCGAGCCGAACACCGGGGTAGTCACCGTGCCCGACCCGCGCCTCGACCGGATCGCGGCCATCATCAACCCGGAGCGCACCGTCCCCGCTGCCGTCGAGTTCGTCGACATCGCCGGCCTGGTGAAAGGCGCCAGCCAGGGAGAGGGCCTCGGCAACCAGTTCCTCGCCAACATCCGCGAGGTCGACGCCATCATTCACGTGGTCCGCTGCTTCGAGGACGACGACATCCAGCACGTGATGGGGCCGGTCGACCCGGTCCGTGACCGGGACATCATCAACCTCGAGCTGGGCCTCGCCGACCTGGCCACCGTCGAGAAACGGCTCGACAAGACCGCCCGCACCGCCCGGAGCGGGGATGCGGCGGCCCGCACCGAGCTGGCGCTGCTGGAGCGTCTCCAGGCCGCGCTCAGCGCCGGCCGGCCCGCCCGGGTGGTGGCCCCGACCCAGGAAGAGGAGCCGATCTACCGGAGCCTCAACCTGCTGACCTCGAAGCCCGAGCTCTACGCCGCCAACGTCGCGGAGGACGAGCTGGCCGTCGGCAACCGGTTCACCCGGACCCTCGCCCACGCGGTGGCCCAGGACCACGAGCCCGCCGAGGTGGTCCCCTTCTCGGCGCGAGTGGAAATGGAACTGTCGGAGCTGCCACCGGAGGAGCGGGCCCCGTTTCTCGAGTCACTGGGGGTCGCCGAGTCGGGACTCGACCGCCTGGCCCACGCGGCCTATCACCTCCTCGGCCTGCGGAGCTACTTCACCGCCGGCGAGAAGGAGGTCCGGGCCTGGACCATCCACGCCGGCGACCGGGCCCCCGCGGCCGCAGGAGTGATTCACAGCGACTTCGAGCGCGGGTTCATCCGCGCCGAGACGGTAGCCTGCGAGGACTTCGTCCGCGCCGGCGGGTGGAAGGGGGCGCGGGAGCAGGGGCTGGTGCGGTCCGAGGGGAAGGACTACGAGGTCCGGGACGGGGACGTCATCCTGTTCCGCTTCAACGTCTGAGCGCCGCCAGCTCCTCCCGCCACTCCGGAATCAGGGCCGGACAGGCAGCGAGACGGGCGGCCTCCTCGGGCCGGTTCCCGGCGTCCCACTTCACTTCGGCGGCGCGGGCGATGGTCCACTCGGGATGCGGACGGGCCACCAGTTCCACCACCATCCCCGCCGCGATCACCGCCGGCTCGAGCACCCGCAGGTACCACCCGTGGCGGTGGGTCTGGCGGGCGGTCAGGGCCAGGTCCTTCACTCCGTGACGGCGGGCCAGCACATGGCACGGGGTCCGGGGCGAGGTGACTTCGAGCACCGCGTCGCCGATCCGGTACCGGTCACCGAGGCAGGCGCTGAACTCGTCGAGGCCGGAGACCGTCAGGTTCTCGCCGAACCCGCCCGGCCCCACGTCCTCGCGCCCCCACTCGGCCCGCCAGCGCGGGTAATGCCCGGCAGGATACATCAGGACCGCCCGCCAGAGGCCTCCGTGGTGCTTGCGGTCGGCCTGGGCATCCCCGTCGAGCCCGTCGACATCGAGCCGTACCGGCCCGGTCACCGGTTCCTTCCAGATGGCCGTCGTCAAGAGCCGGGGAGCGGGCTCGGTCCCCGGAACCCCGACCGGCATCGGCTTGGGTTGTCCCACCTGGATCGATTCGACGCGCATGGTGCTCCCCTTCCATTATCCCGTTATGGGGGCTAGCTTTACGGGCTCACAAATCTAACCTCCCCGGGCGGCCTGACACCCAGCCCGGGGCGACAGACCAAAGGGAGGTGTCATGGTCCGCCCGTACGAGGTGGTCTACATCTTCGACGCCGCACTCGAAGACGAGGCCATCGCCCAGAAGCTCGAGCAGTACCACGCCCTGGTCGGCGCCGTTGAGCCGACGCTCAACCATTGGGGCCGACGCACGCTCGCCTATCCGATCCAGCGCAAGACCACCGGCTACTACGTCGTCGCCAACTTCGGCGCAGAGACCGGCCGGCTCCCGGAGTTCGAGCGCGCCCTGAAGCTCGACGAATCGCTGCTGCGGTTCCTCGTGGTGCTCAACGACAACCCCCCGACCCCTGCCCAGGCCATACCGCCGAAGCCGGATGATGACGAGGAGGACGAGTAATGCGCGTCAAGAAGGGTGACCCGATCGCCGAACTGCGGATCCGGGTGATCGACTACAAGGACGAGAAGCTCCTGTCCCGGTTCCTGTCCGAGCGGGGGAAGATCCTGCCCCGCCGGCTCTCCGGGATGACGGCCCGCCACCAGCGGCAGCTCAGCGTCGCGATCAAGCGAGCCCGGTACCTCGCGCTCCTGCCGTACATCAAGGGGCACCAGGGCTGATGACGTCCGGCACGGCGGCGGCGCCGGCCGGAAGCCGTCAACCGCGAGGGCTCCTCGGAGCCCTCGTCGTGTTTCTGTTGCTTCCGTTTCCGGCGCTCTTCCTGCTCGGCCCCCTGGCTGGCCTGCTGGCACTGGCTCGGCCCGCCGGCTTCAGGGAGTGGGTTTCCCTCGGGCTGGTGGTGCTGCTGGCCGCCCTGTCGGCCAGCGCCAGTGCCGGGCTTCGCCAGGACGTCACCCTGGCCGCAGGAGCGATCTTCACCGGGATCTTCCTGGCCCTCCTCGTCTGGCGCCCGGGGGCCCCCTTCCGGCTGGCCGTGGCGGCGGCGATGACGACCACCGCCGTGGTCGCCGGCGGCTGCGCCTGGGTCGGCCTGGGGTGGGAGGAAGTCCGGGCCGCGCTCGACCGGCAATGGCAGGAGGGGATGACGCTCCTGCTCTCCGGCGCGGGGGTGGGAGCCGAGCAGGAAACGGCCATGAGGGAAGCCATCCGGCTCCTCGCGGGCATCTTCCCCGGGGTGGCCTTCCTTGGGGCGCTGGCCGGGGGCACCCTCGCCGCCGCCCTGGCGGCCCGGCTGGGTCGGGGCCCGGTCGTCCTGGCTCCGGGACCCTTCCGCCGGTTCCGCTTCAACGATCACTTGATCTGGGGCGCCCTCGGCTCTCTGGCGCTGGTGATGCTGCCCCTCCCTGCCCCCTGGTCCAACCTGATCACCAACGTCCTGGTGGTCTGGATCGGGCTCTACGTTGCCCGGGGCGCAGCGATCTGGCTGGCCAGGTCCCAGAGGTGGCCGACCCCGGTGCTGGTCGCCCTGTTCCTGAGTGCGGTGCTCCTGTTACCATATGCCCTCGGGGCCCTGCTGATCCTGGGCCTCGCCGACACCTGGATCGAAATCCGGCGGGAACTCCCGCCACCCGGAGGAATACCACAATGATGGAAGTGATTCTGCGCGAAGACATCAAGACGCTGGGCAAGGCGGGCGAGCTGGTCCGGGTCAAGCCGGGCTACGCCCGGAACTTCCTGCTGCCCCGCGGGCTGGCCTACGAGGCCACCGAAGGCAACAAGAAGCGGATCCAGGCGGAAGGGAAAGCCCGTTCGACCCGGCAGGCCTCCGAGCGGGCCGAGGCCGAGCGGGTGGCCGCGACGCTGAGCGGCCTGACCATCGCCCTGACGGCCAAGGCCGGCGAGGGCGACCGCCTCTTCGGGTCGATCACCGCGCAGGACATCGCCGACGCGCTGGCGGCGACCGGGCATCAGGTGGACAAGCGGAAGATCGAGCTGGAGCACCCGATCAAGCTGCTGGGGACGCACGCGGTCTCGATCCGGCTCCACCCCGAGGTCCATGCGGCCGTGACGGTGACGGTCGCGTCGGAGTAGGCTCGGGGTGTACGTCGGCATCGCCTATCTCGACGGGCCCCGCCTGGCCCGGACGATGTTCGCCGCGTCCGAGTGGGTCGCGGCGGGGCGCGAGGAGATCAACCGCATCAACGTCTTCCCGGTCCCGGACGGGGACACGGGGACCAATCTCAGTCTGACCCTGCGCGCCGTCGCCGACGCCCTTCAGGCCCTCGGCGACGCGCCGCTTCCGGAGACGGCCCGCACCATGGCCCGGGCCGCCGTGCTCGGCGCCCGCGGCAATTCGGGCATGATGCTCGCCCATTTCCTCCTTGGGGTTTCCGACGCCCTCGGCGACCGCACCGCTGCCACGGCCCGCGATATCGCGCTGGCGATCCGCCAAGGGGTCGACCGGCTCTACGCCGCGCTGGACGAACCCCGCGAGGGAACCATCCTCACCGTGGCGCGGGAGGTGGCCTCGGCGGCCGAGCGGGCCGCCGAGGCGTCGCCGGATCTCGCCAGCTTCGTGAACCAGATGCATCGGGACGGGGAGATCGCACTCGAGGGGACTCCGAAGCTGCTCGCCTCGCTGCGGGACGCCGGGGTGGTCGACGCCGGCGGCATGGGCTTCGTCCGGATGCTCGAGGGGATGGTCCGGTTCATCAAGGGAGATCCGATCCTGCCCGCCGGGCCGGTGAGCGAGGTGGGCGCCGATGCCCCCGCGGCGATGGTCGAGGTCGCCGGGGAGCGCGACTACCAGTACTGCACCGAAGTGGTGGTGCGCGGCGAGCGGCTCCCGCCCACCAACGAAGTCCGGACCCTGCTCCATGAGTTCGGCGGCTCCGTGGTGGTGGTCAGCACCGGGGACATCCTCAAGCTTCACGTGCATACCGACGCGCCCGAGGCGGTCTTCGCGGCCGCCGTGCAGTGGGGCGAGGTCAGCTTCACGAAGGCCGACGACATGCGGGCCCAGCACCGCCAGCTCAAGCACCTCGAGCGGCGGCCCGTGGCGATCGTCACCGACAGCTCCAACGACCTGCCCGACTCGGTGCTCGACCGCCACCGGATCGCGATGGTCCCCCTCCAGGTCGTCTTCGGGGACCAGGTGTTCCGGGACCGGGTCGGACTCCGGCCCGAGGAGTTCTACGTCCGGCTCCGGGCCGCAAAGCAGCTCCCCACCACGTCCCAGCCGACGCCGGGTGAGTTCGTGAAGGCCTTCCGCTCCGGGCTCGACGAAGCCGAGGAGGTGGTCAGCGTGCTGGTCTCGGCGTCGCTGTCGGGAACCTTCCAGTCGGCCAGCGCGGCCGCCCGGGCGGCAAGTCTCTCCGGGGTCCATTTCGTGGACAGCGGTTCCGCTTCCCTCGGGGTGGGCCTTCTCGCGCTCCGGGGCGCGGAACTGGCCGAGTCGGGGTGGAAGGCCGGCGACATCGCCGGTGAACTGGCCCGGGTCCGGCGGCAGTCGGGAGTCTTCCTCACGGTGGACCAGTACGACAACCTGCTTCGGTCCGGTCGGGTGTCGCGGGGGCGGGCCTGGCTGGCAGGGATGCTGGACGTGAAGCCGATCCTCACCCTCGACCCGGACGGCAAGATCATTCCGATCGACCGGGTGCGCGGGCGGGAGGCGCTGATCCGGCAGGTGCTCTCCCTGGTGGACCAGCGGCTGACGCCCCGGCCCAAGGTGGTGCGGTTCGGGGTCGCCCACGCCGAGGCCCCGGAGGTCGCGGAGCGTCTCCGGGCGGCGCTGGTGGCGGCCTACCGGCCGCGGGACTGCTTCGTGTCGCTGGCGACCGGCGTCCTCGGCACCCACGTGGGCGCCGGCGCCTGGGCGGTCTTCTACCAGATCGAGGACGGCACCCCCACGCGCCTGGAGGGCGGCACCGAGCGAAATGGCTGAGCCCCGCCGCCGTCCCCTGCCGCAGCCGGTCCGCCTGGTGGTGGAGGCCATCGACGACCGCAAGGGGGTGGGAATCACGGTCCTGGACCTCCGCGGTGTCAATGACGCGACCGACTTCTTCGTCATAGCTTCCGGGACATCGGAAGGCCACGTCCGGGGCCTGGCGGACGCGGTGCTGGACCGGCTGGAGCGTCAGGGGTTCCGGTGTCACCACCTCGAGGGGCATCCCGGCGGACGCTGGGTGCTCATCGACTTCGTGGATTTCGTGGTGCACCTGTTCCATCCCGAAGCGCGCGCCTTCTATCAGCTGGAGCGGCTCTGGGGGGACGCCCCGGTTGTCTGGCAGGACCCCGGCGGTGACCAGAAAGGACGTCCTCTGCCATGACCCGTGCCCGCCTCACCCTCGCGGCCCTGACCCTGCTGCTGGTCCTCCCCGGGATCGCGGAAGGGCAGTACTTCGGCCGGAACAAGGTCAAGTACGGCAGCTTCGATTTCAAGATCGTCCAGACCCAGCACTTCGACGTCCACTACTACGATCGCGAGGAAGTGGCGGCCCTGGACGTGGCCCGGATGGCCGAGCGGAGCTATGCCCAGCTGTCCCGGATTCTCAGCCACGAGTTCGAGGAGCGGAAGCCGATCATCCTGTATGCCTCCCACTCCGACTTCCAGCAGACCAACACCGACCCGGGGGAGATTGACGAGGGGACCGGCGGCTTCACCGACTACCTGCTCCACCGGAACATCTTCCCCCTGACCGGCTCGTACGAGGACATCGAGCACGTCCTCCAGCACGAGATGGTCCACCAGTTCCAGTTCGACATCTGGTCCCGGGGACGCGGCATCCAGGGGATCATCCAGGTCAACGCCCCCCTCTGGTGGGGCGAGGGCATGGCGGAGTACCTCTCGCTCGGACCGGTGAACCCGAACACCGCCATGTGGCTGCGGGACGCCGCGCTCGAGGGCAAGCTGCCGACCCCGCAGCAGTTCTACCAGTTCTTCCCCTACCGGTACGGCCACGCCCTGGTCTCCTACATCGGCAGCCGCTGGGGGGACGAGGCCATCGGACAGATCACCAAGGCCGCCACGGCGGGCGGCATCGAGGGAGCGCTCCGGCGGGTGACGGGGCTGCCGTTCGAGCAGTTGG
>DASWBQ010000197.1:0-15787 GCA_036390535.1 Gemmatimonadales bacterium
AGGACCCTTCGGTCGAGCGGGCCCACCGGAGGGCGTAGGACGAGTTCCCCCGGCCACCGTAGCCGACGGCGAACCTCCCGTCCGGCGTGATGCCGTTGGCGGTACCCCAGGTGTACCCCGCCGGCATCGGCAGATCGACGGCGACATTCCCGCTCAGGTCGAAGACCACTGGCGTATGATTGGGTCCGCCTCCGACGACGACTCCGTTGTCCGACGCGGCCCGGGCCATCTGGCCCGGGGAGCCGCCGGTTGGCAGGAGCCCCTCCGTCGATGACCAGATGAAGGGCTTGTTCATCCCGGCGCAGAAACCGAAGCCCACAGCCAGGGTGGGCGCGGCGGGATCGAGCCCGGCGCTCACTCCCTGCACCTGAGTCCCCGAGCAGCCGATGTCCTTCGGATTGCCCAGCTTGATCGGGACGATCCCGGTGGTTGCGCCGCCCCCCGGCCTGCCGCCTTTGGCGACCACCGGATCCAACGGGGCGGTGAGCGGATCGGGGCTGCAGGCCGCGGCCGTGACCGTCAGCAGCAGCGCGAGTCGCGGGAACGTGGTTGTCATGAGGCACCTCGGGCGAGGAAACGGGAACAGCCTCTACGGGAATGCGCCGGGTCTCCGAAGCGTTGTCTCCAATGACTCGGATTCGGTCCCGAGTATTGCGGCGCTAGGACCTGGCGGTACATTGGCGAACAGGGACTGGGGGATTCCCCCGGGGCGACACCAGATGCCCGATCAACTCCCTCTCGAAGTTCTCGCCCTCCGAAACGCCCGCGACGCGCTTGGCCGGGATGCCGCATGGGAGCGCTTTGTCGCGATCCACACCCGGCTGCTGCTGCACGTCGCCCGGACGCTGGTCCACGATCCCGACCTGGCCATGGACGCCTACGTCTGGTTGCTCGAGCGCCTGCGGGAGGACAATGCCCGCCGGCTCCGCGGCTTCGCGGCGGATGGTCGGAGCAAGTTCACCACCTGGCTGGTGGTGGTCTCTCGCCGGCTGTGCGTGGATTTCCTTCGCCACCGGGGCGGCCGTCAGCGAGTCGGTGAGAACGGCGACGACCCGCTCCGTGACGGAACCGGCTTGCGGCGCCGATTGCTGCTGCTGGCTGGCGAGCCCATCGATCTCGCTGCGGTGCGCGACCACGGTTCGGGTCCGGAGGCACGACTGGACCGGGCCGAGCTGCAGGAGGCGCTGCGCGCCGCCCTGCAGGAGCTTCCCGGTTCCGACCAGCTGCTGCTGAGCCTCCGGTTCGAGGACGAGATGGAAGCGGCCGAGATCGCCCGGGTGATGCAGTGGCCGTCGCGGTTTCACGTCTACCGGCGACTCGACCGGGTCCTGCAGCTGCTCCGGGG
Organism: Gemmatimonadales bacterium; assembly: GCA_036390535.1. Classification (GTDB taxonomy): domain Bacteria; phylum Gemmatimonadota; class Gemmatimonadetes; order Gemmatimonadales; family GWC2-71-9; genus SZUA-320. The sequence goes on from DASWBQ010000197.1 coordinate 1,346, forward strand.
CCGGCTCACCCAACGGGGAATCGATGGCCCTTCCTGACCCCGTTACGGGGCGCAATCGGGCCGGCGCCGTCCGAGTAATGGAGATGGACCAGAGCCCTCTCTGCGGGACGAACCGTGACCACTGACAGCCGGGCCCACCTCGACACCGACACCGTGGCGGCTTACGCCGACGGCCGGCTCGCGCCATCGGAATGCGGCCGGATCGAAGCTCACCTCGCCGGATGCGCGGCGTGCCGGGACGAGGTCGTCTCGGTCCGGCAGCTGCTGGCCTCGTACCAGCCGCGCCGGCGATTGCTGGCCCCGATCCCGCTGGCCGCCGCAGCGGTGCTGGTGGCCGCGATCGGCCTGTCCATGGCCCAGCGCCTGATCCGGGAGCCCTCGCCGGCCCCACTCCGTCGTCCCGCAGCCGGCGCCATGTCGGGGGTGGCCGTGGTCACACCGGCCACCGGGACCGTGGTGGAAGGGAGCGGCCCGACGGAGTTCATCTGGCGTACTGGCGGCAGTCCGGGCGGCACCTTCCGCCTCACCCTGATGGACGAGAGCGGAGTCACGGTCTGGTCCATCGAAACGGGTGACACCGTCGCTGCCCTGCCGGCCGGGATCTCCCTGAAGGCGGGCGCATCCTACTTCTGGTACGTGGATGCTCTCGCGGCGGACGGTCGGTCCATGACATCCGGCGCCCAGCGATTCACCGTCAGATGATCCGCGCCGCCGCCGTCTTCCTGCTGGCGTGGGCCACGCTCGGCTGCCGGCGCGCGGGAGACGATTCCGTCAAGAGCGGCCTGGCGCCTCCGCCGCCGACGGTCACCATGCAGCGGGCCGATTCGCTCTATGCCGCCGGCGAATACCAGGCCGCCATCGGCATCTGGCAGAAGACCCTTGCCGAAGCACGGCAGGACGGCGACTCGGTGCGGGCCGCGATGGTGCTGACGTCGATCGGGCTGGCCGACCGGAACCTTGGCGATTACCTGGGCTCCCGCGAGTCCGGCGAAGCCGCACTCGCGCTCAAGCTCCGGCTCGGGCTGCGCCACGAGCTGTTCCGCTCCTTCAACGCGCTGGGCCTGCTCGCCTGGGACGAAGGCCGGCTGGATGACGCCGCCGCCCTGTTCCGGCAGGCCAGCGAAGCCGCCGGGACGGTCGGCGACAGCCTTGGCGTCGCCAAGGCGGCCAACAACATGGCGCTGGTGCAGCGGGACCGGGGGGAGCTGGCCGAAGCGCGGAGCGGGCTGATGCGGGCACGCGAGGTGAGCCAGAGCCTCGGGGACTCCGTCCTGCTCGGCCGGGTCCTCGACAACCTCGCCATGATCGACCTGCAACTCGGCGACCCCGTCACGGCGCTGTCCTCCGCGGAAGCTGCCCGTCGCCTGGCCCAGGCGTCCGGCGATGCCAAGGCGGAAGAAAACGCCCTGGGACAACTCGCCACCGCCTACCACGCGCTCGGAGAACCGCAGCGCGCCCTGGCGGCGATCGACAGCGCCATGGCCCTGGCCGAGGCCCACGGCCTCCGCCGGCAGGTCGCGGAGGACCTCAAGCTCCTCGGGGACTACCATGCCGCGGCCGGTGATCATCGGCGGGCGCTGGACCACTACCGCCGGGCCCAGGTGCTGAACCGTGAACTCGGCCTGCCCGAGGACGAGGGCAACACCCTCCGGAGCGAGGCGTGGAGCTTCCACCAGCTCGGGCTCGCCGACACGGCGCTGGTGCGGGCGAGACGGGCGCTGGCCATCCACCGCACCGGCGGGTTCCCTCTGGCCGAACTCGAGGACGAGCTGCTGCTGGCCGGTCTCGCCACCAGCCGGAAGGACAGGCAAGCGGCGGCACGGGCGCTGGCGGAGGCCGACCGCACGGCCCGCCGGATCGGCTCACCGCTCGCGATGACGCAGGTAGCCCTGGGCGTGGCGCGGGTGGAGGACCAGGTGGGCCAGCCGGACAGAGTCCTCGCCGCGCTGGAGCGAGCGGGGACTGGACTGGCCCTGTTGAGCGGGGCGGACAGTTGGGAACCCGACGCCCTTCGGGCCCGCGCCTACGCCCGGCTGGGCCAGCCCGATGCCGCCGAGGCCGCAGGCCGGAGGGCGGTGAGTGCGATCGAGCGGGTCAGGGGGAACTACGGCTCGGGAACGCTCCGGACCTCGTTTCTCTCGGAGCGGGTGGACGTGTATGCGCACCTGATGCTGGTGCTGCTGGCGCGAGGGCGGACCGAGGAAGCCTTCGAGGTGGCGGACGCCGCGCGGGGGCGAGCGCTGCTGGAGCACCTGGGAACCGCGCGCCGCGAGGTGGAACAGGGCGGGGGATCGGGCGGCGAGTTGTTCCGTGGCGAACAGCTGCTGCGGCGCATCGACGAGCTGACGCGCCAGCTCCGGAGCGTCGCGGGCGAACCACCCGGGGAACGGGGAGCCGCGATGGTCGCGACCACCCGGAGCCTGGAGGACCGCCTCGCCGAGGCGCGGACCGACTACGAGGCCCTGATCGCGCGGATCGCGAGGCAGGGCCCAGGTGCCGCCACCCTGCTCGGGGCCGGCGGGCTGGCGGCGGTGGACGTCCGGCGGAGTCTCCGGTCCGGCGAGCGGCTGGTGGAGTACCTGGTGACTCCCGACTCGCTCCACCTCTTCCTGGTCAGTCGGGATGGAGTCACCCATGCGGGCCAGCCCATCACCGCCCAGGCGCTGGGTTCCCGGGTGAGACTGGCCCGTGAGCTGACGGCGGAGCCGGATTCCCTCACGGCGAGGGACGCCGTGCTCAAGGGGCTCTACCAGCTGCTGGTTGCGCCGGTGGAGCGGAGCGGAGGGCTCGCGGGCGTCGAGCGGCTGATCGTGGTCCCTCATGGCACGCTGGCGTATCTGCCGTTCGCGGCTCTCATGGACGAACGCGGCGACCCGCTGGTGACCCGGTTCTCGGTGCTGGTGCTGCCGGCCGCGTCGGCACTGCCGGCGCTCCGCCAGCGGCCGGCCCGTGCGGGCCGGCTCGGGAGCGTGGCCCTGGCGCCGCTGCCCCGGGAACTGCCCGCCACGCGCGGCGAGGTGGAAGACGTGCGGCGGGTGCTGGGAAGCAAGGTGGTGCTCGGCGGCGCAGCCACCGAGGCGGCGCTCCGGAGGGCGCTCGGGTCGGCGTCGGTGGTGCACGTGGCGACCCACGGGGTGATGAACCCGGCGAATCCGATGTTCACCCGGCTGGAGCTGGCCCGGGGCCGCCAGCCCGGGCCCGAGGACGACGGGCGGCTCGAGGTCCATGAACTGCTCGGCTTCCGGGTGACGGCGGACCTGGTGTACCTGTCGGGATGCGAAACGGCCAGGGGGTCCGCCTGGCTCACGGAGTTCGAGCGGGGCGAGGACTACGTGACGCTGGGGCAGGCATTCCTGTATGCCGGGGCGGGCAACGTGGTGGCGACGCTCTGGCGGGTGGATGACCCGGGGGCGGCGGCGTTCGCGCGGAAGTTCTACGAGGCGCTTAAGAAGAGCGATCCGGTCGAGGCCCTGGCGACGGCGCAGCGAGGCATGCTCCGGGAGCCGGAGCACCGGGCGCCGTACTACTGGGCGGCCTACCAGGTGAGCGGGGCAGGGGCGCCTCGTGAACCAGCCGTCGAGGCTCCTTTCCAGGAGGGAACATGATCACGTTGCCCAGCGGGTGGTGCCGTCCGCACGGCTTGGCAGTCGCACTGATGGCCCTGGCGGCCGCGAGTTGCGGGGAGCCGGTCTCCGCGCCGACGGTGGAGGCGGTCGCGGCGCGGGGAACCAGCGGTTCGGGGCCCGTCGTCAGCTCGTTTACTCCCGCTGACGCACCGAGGCAGATCACCATCGACCTGACCGTCAGTGGGTCGGGCTTCGACAACGGCTCGACCGTTCGACTGGAGAAGAGCGGCGCGCCAGTTCCCAACGTCACCACCAACACGACCAGCTTCGTCAGCTCGAAGCAACTGGTCGCCAGCATCACCATCTCGGCCGAGGCCGTGCCCGACCTCTACGATGTCGCCGTCATCACCACCGGAGGCAAGCGAGGTATCGGGGCGGAGCAGTTCCAGGTCATGGAAATGGTGTTCCTGGGTCCGCTCGAGGGCGAGTGGCTGATGTGGGGCGCCGCCATCAACGCCCACGGCGGCATCGTGGGCCTCGGCGCCACCCGGCCGTTCTTCTGGTCGCCGGCCGGCGGGCCGGAGTGGCTGGATGGGGCGTGGGGCGCCGAAGGGGGGATGAACGACCTGGACCAGGTGGTCGGGGTGACCTGCGGGTGGTCGCACGCCGTCAACCCAAACTGTGTGACCAGTAACCAGTATGGCGTGCTGTGGCGACGGCAGGGCGGCAGCTGGGAGCCGACGGCGCTGACCGGTCGTGGCGGGAATGCCTGGGACATCAACAACGCCGGACAGATCTACGGCAACGATCCCGGGCCCACCCGGTGGACGATCACCGCTACCGGGCTGACCCGCGAAACGCTGCCGACTCCACCTGATCGCCCCTCGGTCATCGTCCGGCGGGCGAACAACACCGGGCAGGCCGCGGGTGGCGACGTGGTCTGGTCGTTCGACGGCTCGACGGTGTCCTTCGTGATCCTGCCTCCCCCCGCCGGCGGGTCGAAGCCCGGGATCAGCGATCTCTCCGATCGCAACGCCATGGGGGAAATGGTGGTTGCCGGGTTCGCCACCTTCAGCGGATACTCGCAACCGGTCCGGTGGCGGTTGCGGCAGAGCGGCGGGGCCTGGCTGGTGGTTGCGGCCGAGCGGCTGGCGGCCCCGTTCAAGAGCTTCCAGGGGTGGGCGCGCGGCGTCAACAACCATGGCGACGTGGTCGGCTCGGTGTACAGCATGGGAGGGGTGGAGCAGGCGGTTCGGTGGCCCCTGTCGGGGGCGCCGGTTCTCCTGCCCCAGTCGAGGAAGCGGAGCTACAAGTGCACTGCGTATGCGATCAACGACGCGGGCTGGGTCACAGGCGGGGTCGAAGGCCTGTACAACGGGGCCGTGCTCTGGCGGGCGCCATAGGCGAACCCTCTTAGAGGTACCGTGCGAGCGCCATCGTCACGGTCGCCACGGCAAGCAACCAGGCGACCGCGCGGGCCGCAGCGCCTGCCCGGGCCCGGAGCGCCTGGGCGGTGGCCAGTGCCTGGGCCGCGTCGTTGGCGGCGAGACCGGCCGCCGATTGGGTCAGCGCGGCGGCGCGGAGCATCGACGGCCGGAGGATGCCTACCCCGAACCCCAGCGCCACCACCGCGGCCAGCGCGCCCACCCCGTACGTGATCCCGGGCGCCGATCCCATGTAGTCTGGGGCAAAGCCCGCCGACACCCGCCAGTAGAGGTACAGGCCGGACAGCACCGTCACGAGAGCCACGACGGGCATGATGTCGAGGAAGCGCCGGCGCATCAGCCCGGCCGCCACCTTGGCTCCGTCCGGCCCCGCCTCCCGGATGGAGGGGAGCAGGAACGCCGCGTTGAAGACGAGGGTCCCGGCCCAGAAGACTCCCAGCGCCACGTGCAGAACCCGGGAGATAACGAAAAGCGGATCCATCTCTCCTCCGTGGATGACGGCGCGAGGTGGTCCGGTCCAGTACCGGGCCACCTCATGTTATACGCCCCGATTGCAGGATACGGTAGGTGCCCCGCGATTCAGGGGACAGGCGCCGCGAAACCCGGCGCCTGGTCCAGCCGTCAGGCTGTCGGCCGGATCGCGCCGGCGCCCGCACCACGTCACCTCCCGGATCGACACCACTCAGGACTCAGCCCCATGCTGCTTGCCCTTGCCGCGCTCGCCCTCCAGGCCGCCCCCACCGATTCCGCCGAGGCCTGGCTTCGCCGGGAGATGGCCACCCGGAACATCCCGGGCCTCGCCGTCGCGGTGATCCAGGGCGGCAAGCTGGTGCTCGAGCGCGGCCTCGGCCTGGCCAGTGTCGAGCTCCAGGTCCCGGTCACACCGGCCACCCGGTTCCAGATCGCGTCCACGACCAAGATCGTGACCGCCACGGCCATCATGCAGCTGGTCGAGTCGGGAAAGCTCGGGCTCGACCAGCCGGTGGGCTCGCTGCTCGACAGCCTGCCGGAGCCGTGGCGGGCGGTGACCCCCCGCCGGCTCCTTAGCCATACCTCGGGGCTGCCTGATTTCATCGCCGACCCCAACACCGGCGCCCTGATCGCAGCCACCACCGACTCCGCCATGGCCCTGGTGCGCCGGCTGCCGATGGCGTTTCCGACCGGCACCCAGTGGCAGTACAACCAGACCAACTATTTCCTCCTCGGTGAACTGATCCGGCGGCTCACCGGCCTCGCGTACCCGGACTACTTCGCCGAGCGGTTCTTTCGGTCCCTCGGGATGACGACAGCGGTGCTGGGCGACAGCCGGGCGGTGGTGCCGGGCCGGGCCACGAGCTACACGAAGTTCGAGATGACGCCGGCAGGGCCCAAGCCGCTCGACTCGCTCCGGACCATGAACTACGTCTATCCGCAGCCGCTGATGATGGCCGCCGGGCTGAACCTGAGCGCCGGCCAGCTGGCCACCTTCGGGGAGGCGGTGCGATCCGGCCGGCTGCTCCGGCCCGCCACCCGCGACACGATGTGGACGGCCGTCTCCCTGCAGGACGGGACGGTCCCCCGGCTCGGCGGGACCCTGGGCTTCGGGCTCGGCTGGATGGTGGACGACGATCCGAGCGGCAAGCTGGTCGGCATGGAGGGTGGCGCCGCCGCCGCGCTGCTGGTGGTGCCCGGCAAGGAGCTGGTGGTCGCCGTGCTCACCAACCTGCAGGGCGCGGGGCCGACGGAACTGGCCCGCGGCGTCGCCCAGTTCTTCCCCCCGGCTCGGGCGACCTCCAGGTAGCTCCCCGCCGGCAGCCTCAGGACGCGGGTCGGGTCGGCCCGACCCCGACCCCTTACGCGAGGGACGTCGATGGGGTATATCCCCTTGTCCCCATACCAGAGGCCGTCAATGGAACGGACGTTGCGTACGCCCGCCCCTCACGGGGCTGGCATCGGATTGGCCGTGCTCCTCGTCACCCTCACCGCCTGCAACCGCACTGAGGTCGTCCAAGGCGAGTGCGGCGCCCTGCACGGCGCCGACGTCTGCGTCTGGGGCGAAACGGCAGGCGGCGACCTCACGAGCTTCGGGGCGACCATCCCGATCCAGGCGATCGAGAACGCCCCGGAAGACGCCGAGATGGTCTGGCCCCCCGTCGCCAACACGGTGCTCACCCTGCCAGAGGCGGTCCGGGCCGCCACCGGCTTCCAGGTGCTGACGGTCTTCTGGGAGGCGCACGGTCACCCGCCAGGCCCGTACCTGACGCCCCACTTCGACTTCCACTTCTACGGGATTTCGAAGGCGGACATCCAGGCCATCGACTGTGTGGACACGTCCAAGCCCACGGACTTGGCCGCGGGCTACGCCCTCCCGGACGTCGAGATCCCCGGCCTCGGGATGCTGCCTGGCCTCTGCGTGCCGATGATGGGGATGCACTCCCTGCCGGCAGAGGAACTCAACGGCACCGATCCGTTCCAGAAGACCATGGTCGTCGGCTACTTCCGCGGGGCCCCGATCTTCATGGAGCCGATGATCACCCGGGCCACCCTGCTGGAAAAGCGGAGCTTCACCCAGACCGTCCCGTCGGTGCCCGGCACGCCGGCCGGCACTCGGTACCCGACCAGCTTCCGGGCCGACTACGACAGCACCGCTCAGGCGTATCGATTCGTGTTCAGCGACTTCACCTCGCCCGGCGGGTGAAGCGCGGCAGGAACCGCTCGGCAGATACTGCTCGGCAGATGAAGCTCGGCAGAACCTGCTCGGCATTCCTGGTCCTCGCCATGGCGGCCTGCGTCAGTGGGCCGCCCGGCCAGCCCGTACCCGAGGCACCCGGGCCGTCGCTGGTCGTCTTCATCACGGTGGACCAGCTTCGGGCCGACTACCTGGACCGGTTCCGGTCGCAGCTCCAGGGCGGACTCGCCCGCCTGATGCAAGGCGGCGCGGTGTTCACCGATGCTCACCAGGATCACGCCATCACCGAGACTGCGCCGGGCCACGCCAGCACGATGTCGGGCCGGTTCCCTCGCAGCACCGGCATCACCCGCAACGTTGCCGGGGTCCCCGACCCCGGGTCGCCGCTGATCGGCGCCACCGACCTCGGGGCCTCGCCGATCCGGTTCCGCGGGACGACGCTCACCGACTGGCTCACCGCCGCCGACCCCCGCACCCGCGCCCTCTCGGTCTCCGCCAAGGACCGCGGCGCGATCCTGCCGATCGGCCGCTCGAAGCGGCCGGTCTTCTGGTACGCCAACAACGGGACCTTCACGACCAGCCGCTACTACGCCGACACCCTCCCGACCTGGGTGCAGGCGTTCAACGCGCGCCGCCTGCTTCACCGGAAGGCCGGCCAGGCCTGGACCCTCCTGCTCGGGGAGAGCAACTACACCGAGCGGGACAGCGTCCCGCTGGAGTCCGGGGGGCGGAACTTCACCTTTCCGCACCGGCTGCCGGCCGACTCCGCGGCCGCCGCCGCCAACGCGCGCTACACCCCGTTCATGGATGAGCTGACCGCCGGGTTCGCCCTCCAGGGCGTGCGCGCCATGGACCTGGGGCGCGGGCCGGCGACCGACGTGCTGGCGGTGTCCTTCTCGGCCACCGACTACGTCGGCCACTTCTACGGCCCCGAGTCGCGCGAGCTGCACGACCAGATCCTCCGGCTCGACCGGGTCCTCGGCGCATTCATCGACACGCTCTACACGCTCCGCGACTCGACCCGCATCGTCTTTGTGCTCACCGCCGACCACGGCGTCGCCCCGATCCCCGAGCTGCACGGCGCGCTCCGGGTGAGCGTCGGCCCCGCGATGGCCGCGGCGCAAGAGGCCCTGCGGGCGGCCGGCGGCGACACCAGCGCGGTGGACCTGGAGAGCGGGGCGCTATTCATCGATCCGGGGATGACCGGGCGGGCGAGCGTGGACCAGATCGCGGCGGCGTTCATGGCCGCCGCCCTCAAAATCCCCGGCGTCCTCCGGGTCGACCGCTTCGCCGACCTGGCGGCGCGGGACACCGCGCGCGACGAGATCGCCCGCCGGTGGCTGCAGATGTTTCCCGACGACATGCTGCCGGTGGCCGTCGTCACCCTCGCGCCGGGGAACATGTACAACTACTCCGTCACGGCCACGCACGGGTCGCCGCATCGCCACGACTCGCACGTGCCGATCGTCTTCTACGGCCCGCCGTTCAGGGCGGGCAGCTACTCACGCTTCGTCCGGACGGTGGACATCGCGCCGACGCTGGCCCGGGCGCTCGGCGTCACGCCCTCCGAGCGGCTGGATGGAAGGGTGCTGACCGAGGCGCTCGGCAGGTAGAGCTCGGCAGGGGTTCAGGGCATCCTATCGCCCCGCGGCGAGACGGGCACGCAACTCGGTGTGCCAGTTCTCGATCAGGATCAGGTCGCCGGTAGGCCCGCCCGTCGCCTGGGGCAGGCCCAGGAAGAGAAACCGGCTGCCGTCCGGATGGACGTCCACGCTCCGGCTGTTGCCGCTGTAGAAGAACCGTCCCCCCGTCGGAAACAGCGTCGTCGCCTCGCCGGGGCGGAATTCGCCATTCACCTCGCTGTACGGCACCGCCACGACCTGCGCTGCTGCGTTCAGGAAGAACAGCTCGCGGCCCTTCCGCGACCACATCGGGGACAGTCCGCCGGCGGTCGAGACCGCCACCTTGGCCCCGCCCACGTCCGGGAAGGGACGGACGTAGATCTCTTCGCGGCCGGACTCGGTGGACTCGTAGGCCAGCCAGCGCCCGTCGGGCGAGAGGGCCACCACCTTGGCGTCGTATTTCGGGTCCGCGATCAGCGGCCGCGGGGCCGAGTCCACGCCCGGGCGGATCGCCATGATGCTGCGGTCGCCCGCGGCGCCCGCCGTCCCGCCCAGCCGGAGCACCATCCACTGGCCGTCCGGCGACCAGAACCCCTCGGTGATCCGCGCCTCGAGGTCGAGGATCTTCCGGGCCGAGTCACTGCCGTCGGCCCGCCGCTGGTACAGGTCGTAGGACGGGGAATCCCGGTTGGTCAGGAAGGTGACCGACCGGCCATCGGGTGTCCACATCGGCCGGAAGTTGCGCTCGCCGTCGAAGGTCAGTCGGGTCAGGGGCCCGCGATCGAGCTGCTTGACCCAGACGTCGGTGGTGCCCTCGTTGAGGGTGTTGACGGCCAGGCGGGTGCCGTCCGGGGCGAGGGAGAAGCCGATGTTGGCCCCCGGGGTCAACGTCCAGGTCGAGTCCACCGGCGTGGCCGTTCCCTTTCGGTCCACCCACATCGGAATCAGGCCACCGTCCCCTGCGGCGGCTCCGGTGGCATAGAGGACTGTCCCGGACTGGGGCGACACGGCGAGGTCGGCCTGGCCGAAGGCGATCCGCACCCCATCGAGCACCGGAAGGCCGGCGCCGGTGAGTGCCATGGCGTCCACGTCGAACGGGGCGAACAGCACCCCGCCGTCACGGCGGGCATGGAGCAGGTGCCCCGACGGGAGGTACCAGGCGTTGGCGATGTCATCGAGCAGCAGCCGGGCGGAATCCGCCCCGATGGCCGCGACGTAGAGCATCGAGGCGCTGCACCCGGCCCGGCAGAGGATGAGGAGTGCTCCGCGACTCCGGGGCAGCGGCTGGATGGCGGCCACTCCCAATCCTGCAGGGACACCTGCGCCGGAAACGGGGGCTCCCCCCTCGGCCGGGACCTGCCGCAACCGGAAGGCGCGATCGTTGAAGAGGATGCTGCCATCCTCGAGCCAGGCCCCGGCAGGGTAGGTGATATTGGCGGAGTCGGCCAGCGGAATCGCGGCGCCGCCGGTCACCGGGATCTTCTTGAGCTTGCCATCCGAAGTGGTGAAGCCGAGCCAGGCGCCGTCGGGCGAGAAGAAGGCGTTGAAGGCGCCGTCGGTGCCCGCGATCGCCACGGGATCGACCTGGTCGCGGGTCTTGATCCAGAGTTTTTGTCCGCCGACGGTGTCGGGGAAGACGAGAGTCCCCCCGTCCGGTGAGATGGCCGCGGACGTGACGGCGTAGGGTGCGGCGGCTGGCTTCCAGAGCACCACCCGCTGCCGGCTGACCCGGGGTTCCGGCACCGGCCGCCCGAACCAGCCCCAGAGCGTGGTGGCCAGGAGCACACCGGCCAGCGCCAGCGCCCCGATGGTCAGCGGGTTCCAGCGCGCGGCGGTCGCCGCAGCGCCGGCGCCGGTGCCGCCTCCCGGCAACCGGAACGACGGGTTGGCCAGTGCCGCCGCGAACTCCGCCGCCGTGGCGAACCGGTCGGCGGGGGTCTTCATCAGCGCCTGCTGGATCGCCGCCTCGACGTTGGGCGGCACCAGATTCCGGGTCCGGCCGATCGGCGACGGCTCCTCCGAGAGCACTTTGGCCACGATGGCCTGAACGGTGCTGCCGGTGTGGGGCGGGTCGCCGGTGAGCATCTCGTAGGTCACGCAGCCGAGCGAGTAGATGTCGCTCCGGGCGTCGAGGGCACGGTCGCCGGTGGCCTGCTCGGGGCTCATGTAGTGCGGCGTGCCCAGCGAGAGGCCGGTCTCGGTCATCCGGGTGCCGGCGCCAGCCTGGCTGACGGCCAGGGAGATCCCGAAGTCCGCCACCAGGGCCTGGCCGTCGTGAAGGAGGATGTTCTCGGGCTTGATATCGCGGTGGATGACGCCGCGGCGGTGGGCGTAGTCGAGGGCGCCGGCGACGGCGCGCGCCAGCTCCACCGCCTGGCCGACCGAGAGCTGCTTCTCGCGGGTCAGCTTGTCGCGGAGGGTCTCGCCCTCGACCAGCGGCATGACGTAGTAGAGGAACGAGTCGGCCTCGCCCGAGTCGTGCAGCGGCAGGATGTGCGGGTGCTGGAGGTTGGCGGTAACCTCGATCTCCTTGAGGAACCGCTCGGCCCCGATCACCGCCGCGAGTTCAGGGCGGAGCACCTTCACCGCCACCCGGCGATGGTGTTTCAGGTCCTCGGCGGCATAGACGGTGGCCATGCCGCCGGCGCCCAGCTCCCGCTCGATGCTGTACTTGTCGGCCAGGGCGGCGCGGAGGCGCGGCAGGGGATCGGGACTCGGTGTCATCGTGTTATTGCCTCACCCGGTCGACGTAGGAGTCGCCGGTGATCATCCGGACGACCTGGCCGTTCTCCTCGACGAACCGGACCACCTCGCCGACCGGGCCGCCGCCCACCGGCGCCACCCAGCGGAACAGCCCGCCGCCGATCGGTTCGAGCCGGACCGGATTGTCGAAGTTCTCGGCGTGCGGCGTGATGATCACCAGCTGCTGGTTGAGCAGCACCACGTGGGAGTCGCCCCCGCGGCCGCGGTAGAGCCCGGCAAACCGTGCCCACGCCGGGTCCCACGCCACCACCTTCTGCGGCGCGGCCGTCGCCTTCGCCACCGCCGCACCCACCGACCGCATCAACTGCCGGGCGATATCCCCAGGGTCCGAGTCGTTGGTGTTGGTGAGGACGATCACGCCCACCTTGTCGTCGAGCTGGATCAGGGTGTTGGTGGTGTAGCCCGGGTAACCGCCGCCGTGCCCGACGTAGTTGCGGCCGTCGATCCGGCTGACGGCGAATCCGATGGCGTTGCCGCTGGTCCAGGTGTTCTCGAGCCTCCGGACCCGGTGCATCTCCCGGAGCGACCCGGTGCTCAGGATCTGGTTCCCGCCCCTCGGCCCTTTCCGGAACTGGGCCGAGACGAACCGGGCCATGTCGCCGACCGTGGAGGTGATCCCGGTTGCGGCCGCCATGCCGCGGGCGTCCACGAACGGCATCACCTCGCGCGAGCCGTCCGGCATCCGCCGGTTGTAGCCGACCGCCAGCCCGGGCACGTTCCGGTCCACGCTGGACGAGGTCATGCCGAGGGGATCGTAGATGTTGCGCTGGATGTAGTCGGCCCAGGTCTGGCCGCTCACCACCTCGACCACCATCCCGGCCAGGGTGTAGGCGAGGTTGGAGTACTTCCAGCGGACCTCCGGGGAGAACGGCGCCTGCCGATCGGGCATCAGGGCCCGGAACTCGTCCGCCGTGGGGAAGTCCAGGGTGGTCCAGTGGGCTTCGGCCTCGCGCGGCAGGCCGGAGCTGTGGGTGAGCAACTGCTCGATGGTGATGGGTGGGTCGTCCGGCTCGGCCGGCTTGACCCTGAACCAGGGGAGGTACTGTACCACCGGATCGTCGAGCCGGAGCTTGCCCTGCTCCCGGAGCTGCATGATGGCGGTGGCGGTGAAGAGCTTGCTGTGGGAGGCCATCCGGAACTTCGTCTCGGCGGTCATGGGCCGCTTGGCCGCCACATCGGCATAGCCGAAGCCGGCGGTCCAGACCAGCTCCTGGTCAGCCACCACCCCGACCACAATCCCCGGCAGCCCGCGATAGGCAATCTGGCCGTCCATCCAGGCGGAGAAGAGCCGGATGGCACCCTGGACGTCAGGGTCGCTGGCCGGGTGGGGCCGGGCCTGGGCGCGGAGCGCGGATACCTGACTGAGCGCCAGCATGACGACGAGCACGGCGGCGTGGCGCGCCGCTTTGCGGAAGGACATCAGAGCCTCGAGTCGGGTGGAATGACGCCGGGAAAGTACGGGCGGCAGTGCCCGGGGGCCAGAGTAGAGGGAAGGGGTGCGGCAGGTACTGCTCGGCAGATACGCCTCGGCAGGTACCGCTCGGCAAGTCCGGCAGGGAGAGTTCAATAAGACACAGTATTACAGCAGTATCGCGTCATTATACGCACAGTATATTGATAACAAGCATGTTATATATTGATTAATTAATATGTACTGATAAATTAAAACATGAACGAAACACGACCAAAACGCGTTCGCGAGCCACTCCAGGTCTATCTGGCCGAGGAGGAGCGGCGGCTGCTGGACCGTTTGGCGCGGGAGGCCGGGGTCTCCCGGGCCGAGATCCTCCGGCGGGGGATAGCGGCCGTGGCTCGGGAGAGCGAGCCGTGGGATGCCAGCCCGGTATTGAGCTTCGTCCGGCGGGTGGGTTCCCAGGCAGGAGACCTCCCCCCAGACGTGGCCTCGCGGCATGACGACTACCTGGCCGACGAGGCCCGCGGGACAGAGTGAGCCGGGCCATCTTCCTCGACACCTCGGCGTGGTTCGCGGCGATGAGCCCGCATGAAGCCGGACACGCCGCCGCCCTCGCGGCCTACGAACAGGCGCTGCGCACCGGCGCCACCGTCGTCACCACCGACCTCGTGCTCGGCGAGATGCAGGTTCTGCTGATGCGGCTGCTCGGCGCCGAGGCCGGAGTCGAGTTCCTCGACCGGGTGCGGGCCGATGCGCGCCACGAGGTGGTCTGGTGCGACGCCGAGCTGGGGCAGGCCGCGGTGGACCGCTGGCTCCGGCCGTTCCGGGCGGAGCGGCTGAGCCTCTGCGATGCCGTGAGTTTCGAAGTGATGGACCGGCGGCGGATCAGCTGGGCGCTGTCGCTCGACCGGCACTTCAAGGTGGCGGGGTACGGGGTGTTGCCGGCCGGGAACCCGGCGCAAGG
>DASWBQ010000198.1:0-2762 GCA_036390535.1 Gemmatimonadales bacterium
AAAGCCAACAAGCTGCAGATCGGCGTCGCCATGGTGCCGCGGGGAGAGGTGGGCCTGATCTTCGCCCAGATGGGACTTGCCCTCGGCGCGCTGAGCGAGGGGATCTTCAGTGCGGTGGTGATGATGGTGATGGTGACCACACTGGTCGCCCCGCCCTGGCTGGCGAAGATCGCCGGACGGAAGCCGCAGCCCATGGAGCACGAACCGGGGCTGGACGACCTGGTGTCTGGGGAGCGGTAGGGGCGGAGACCTCAGCCTCAGTGGATTCCGGTCCCCTCGCGGCGCTCGGGGTGACGGACGCACCCGCACCCACCGCTACCGCCTGCTACCGCTTCCTATCTGAACGGATGCGGCACGAACGTCAGCGCGAACACCAGCACGCAGGCCAAGCCCACCAGCCAGCGCTGCCTCGGAATACGGCGGTCCTCCATCAGCACGGGGGGGTGGGACAGCCGGCCCCCGCCGATCACGAAGGCGAGCACCACCCAGACGTACCAGTTGGGTGACGTCTGGGCGAGGTACAGCAGGCCTCCCACCGTCAGGATCGCGAGCGGCCCCTGCCGCCGTCCCAAAAGCCCATAGAGGATGTGTCCGCCGTCGAGCTGGCTCAGCGGCAGCAGATTGAGGCCGGTGATGAACACCCCGACCCAGCCGGCAAAGGCCGGCAGGCTCAGGTGGACCGCCTCGGTGCCGGGCAGGAGCAGGTCGCGCATCCAGCCGGTCAGGAGCGATTCCCCGAGGATCACCGGCTGGCCGGAGAAGGTGACGAAGCTGGGGGCGTCGCCGGCGATCAGGGGGATCCGCTCCGAAATCGAGTAGCCCCAGACGAGCACCAGGATCGCGACCACGAATCCCGCCAGCGGTCCCGCGGCGCCGACGTCGAGGAGCTGCCGCCGGTCGAGCACCGCGCTCCGGAGCCGGATGAAGGCCCCCAGGCTCCCGATCGGCGAAAAGGTCGGTGGTACCGGAATGAAGTACGGCGGGGTGACATCGATGGCGTAGCGGCGCGCGGCGAGGTAGTGCCCGAGTTCGTGGATGCCGAGGATCAGGAGGAGGGGGATGGCGAAGGACCACCCCATCAGGAGGTAGTACCAGTCCCCCTGGACGACGTGAACGAAGAACTCCCCGGCGGAAATGAAAATCCCGGCCAGTCCGGGGTGCCCGGTGGGATAGTACCCGCCGGCGAGGATGGCGCCGGCCCCGAGGGCGCAGAGCACGGTGAGGGCCATCAGGGTGCCGTGCCAGAGCCAGTTGGGGCGGACCTCCGCGAGGGGACGGATCAGGACCAGGCGGGAGCGGGCCTCGTCCTGCCAGTACCACTTGCCTGGCCAGCGGGCCAGGGCGGCCTCGAGGTCGGGGGTTCCGCCGTGGAACGGGGGGTGGAGGAGCACGTCCGCGACCTCGCGGGTCCCCACCTGCATGGTCCGCCAGGCGGCGGCAAACGGCGCGATCTGGTTCACGGAACCCCTTGACGGTGGCGGGGTTGGTGGTTAGGATATCCCAGTCTGCAGAACAACGCGGCAACCCCCCCGATCCACTCCTGAGCTGTTTTCTCCGGCACCCCGGAGCTTTCTCCATCCGTAAACGACCCCGCAGACCCGCGCACCCTCGGCACGGCCGCCCCAACCACGGGAACCGCCTGCCCATGGGCCATCCGGAAGACCTTCCGGACGATGCGTCCCTCGAGGAATCCGACGTCGCGACCGAGCCGAACCCGGACGCCCTTCCTCCCGTGGACATTTCCGAGTTGAAGCAGAAGTCGGTCAACGAGCTGCACGACCTGGCGCAACAACTCAACATCTCGAACTACTCGGGCCTCCGCAAGCAGGACCTGATCTTCCGGATCGAGCAGACCCTGCTCGAGAAGGACACGGTCATCCGCGGCGAGGGCGTCCTGGAGATCCTGCCGGAGGGCTACGGCTTCCTCCGGAGCCAGGACTGGAACTACCTCTACGGTCCCGACGACATCTACGTCTCGCCCAGCCAGATCAAGCGGTTCGACCTGCGCACCGGCGACACGATCAAGGGCCAGGTCCGGCCCCCCAAGGAGGGGGAGCGGTACCTCGCCCTGCTCAAGGTCGAGAGCGTCAACTTCGAGCTGCCCGAGAAGACCAAGCACCGGATCGCCTTCGACAACCTCCGGCCCCGGTATCCCGACAAGCGGATCCGGCTGGAGCGCGCCACCGGCGACCTCTCGATGCGGGTGGTGGACCTGCTGGCCCCGCTCGGCAAGGGCCAGCGCGGCCTGATCGTCGCCCCGCCCAAAGCGGGCAAGACGATCCTGCTCCAGAAGCTGGCCAACGCGATCAGCGAGAACCACCCCGAGTGCACCCTGATCGTGCTGCTGATCGACGAGCGGCCCGAGGAGGTCACCGACATGGAGGAGAACGTCCAGGCGGCGGAGGTGATCTCCTCGACGTTCGACGAGCCCCCCACCCGCCACGTCCAGGTCGCGGAGATGGTGATCGAGAAGGCGAAGCGGCTCGTCGAGCACAAGCGGGACGTGGTGATCCTCCTCGACTCGATCACCCGCCTCGCCCGCGCGCACAACGTGGTGGTGCCGCACTCGGGCAAGATCCTCTCGGGCGGCGTGGACGCCAACGCGCTGCAGAAGCCCAAGCGCTTCTTCGGCGCGGCGCGCAACATCGAGGAGGGCGGGAGCCTGACGATCGTCGCGACCTCGCTCATCGACACCGGCAGCCGCATGGACGACGTCATCTTCGAGGAGTTCATGGGCACCGGCAACATGGAGATCCACCTCG
>DASWBQ010000199.1:0-5373 GCA_036390535.1 Gemmatimonadales bacterium
GAGGGTCAGCGCGGCGGCGAGCCGCGGCCCACGGGGGGACATCCCGGACTCAGGCGCGGACGCCCTGCCCCGCGAGCCACCCGGCCACCTCGTCCCGATACTGCGCGAGGGCCGCCTCACTGGTGGCCTCGAAGCGGAGCACCAGCACGGGCTGGGTGTTCGATGCGCGGATCAGGCCCCACCCGTCGGCGAAGGCGATCCGGGCGCCGTCGATGGTATTCACCCGGTACCGGGCCGCGAAGTGCGCCGCGGCCCGTTCCACCACCGCGAACTTCGCTTCCTCGGCGACGTCCACCCGGATCTCGGGCGTCGTGAAGGTGATCGGGAGGTCGGCGAGCAGCGGTGACAGACCGCCTGGCGTGGCCGCCACGATTTCCAGCAGGCGGGCCGCCGCGAAGAGCGCGTCATCAAACCCGTACCAGTCGCCGCCGAAGAACATGTGACCGCTCATCTCGCCGGCCAATGGGGCCTTCAGTTCCTTCATGCGCGCCTTGATCAGGGAGTGGCCGGTCTTCCACATCTCCGGCCTGGCCCCCGCCCGCTCGAGGGCCTGCGGCAGCAGTTCGGAGCACTTCACGTCGAAGATCACCGGAACGCCCGTCCCGAACCGGCGCACCGCGTCCCGGCCGAAGATCACCAGGAGCTGGTCACCCCAGATGATCCGGCCGGCCTCGTCCACCGCCCCGATGCGGTCGCCGTCCCCGTCGAACGCGATCCCCAGCTCCGCCCCGGTACGGGCCACCGCCGCCTGCAGGTCATGCAGGTTCTCCGGAACCGTCGGGTCCGGGTGATGGTTCGGGAACGACCCGTCCGATTCGCAGAAGATGCCGGTGACGTCGGCGCCGAGCCCGCGGAGCGTCTCGACGGC
The DNA here is from genome assembly GCA_036390535.1 of Gemmatimonadales bacterium. GTDB lineage: Bacteria > Gemmatimonadota > Gemmatimonadetes > Gemmatimonadales > GWC2-71-9 > SZUA-320. The sequence goes on from DASWBQ010000199.1 coordinate 869, forward strand.
GATCAGGCTGGCCACGCCGTTGCCGCAGTCCACCACTACCTTGACCGGCCGGGCCAGCCGGTGACGGCTCTTGATCGCGTCGCGATAGGCCGCCAGGACCCCGGGGGCCGCCCGCTCCGTCCCGGTTCCGCTCCGCCACTGCTCGGTGGTGATCATGTCGTGGAGGCCGAGGATCTGGTCGCCGTGTACCGCCTCCCCGGCCAGCACCATCTTGAAGCCGTTGAACTCCGGCGGGTTGTGGGACCCGGTCACCTGGAGCCCCGCATCGGTCCCGAGGTGATGGGTCGCGAAATACAGCGCCGGCGTGGGCATCTCTCCCACATCCAGGGCGGTGCCGCCGGCGTCCACGATGCCCTGGCGGACGCCGGCCGCGAGCCCGGCCCCGGAGGGGCGATTGTCGCGTCCGACCGCGACGACCGGAGCGTTCCCGACCCGGGTCCACGCCAGCGTCGCGAACGCCCGGCCGAGGGCGCGGGCCATTTCCGAGGTGAGCTCGGTGCCGACCAGCCCGCGGACATCGTACTGCCGGAAGATCGTGCGGGGTGTCTGCATGGGAGCCTCGGCTAGGGAGCGGAGTGGTGCACTCCGGAGACCAGTCCCTCGAACAGCGACTGCGAACTGGTCAGGGACGCGTCGATGGCCGGCGTCGGCCAGACACCGAGCACCACCACCAGGACCACCGCGACCGCGATCGTGGCGGCCGCCGCCATCCCCAACGGGGCCACCGCGGTCCGGTCCGCGGCGGCGGGCCGCATGTAGAGCGACATGATCACCGGCAGGTAGTAGCCGGCCGATATCAGGCTGGCGAGCACCAGGATAACCGCGACCAGATAGTGCTGGCCTCCGAGCAGCGAGACCAGGATCTGCCATTTCCCGATGAACCCGAAGGTGCCCGGGAAGCCCAGGAGCGACAGCATGCAGACGCCCAGCGCCGCCGCCATCCACGGACGCGACGCGGCCAGCCCCGCGACCGTGTCGAGCGTGACATCCCGTTCTCCTTCGCGGCCGAGCCCCGCCAGCAGGCCGAAGGCGGCCAGCGAGGTCAGCACGTAGGCGGTGAGGTAGGTCAGGGTGGCGCTGGCGGCGAGAGGCACGCCCGACAGCATCGCCGCCAGGAGATACCCGGCGTGGGCGATCGAGCTGTAGGCCAGCATCCGCTTGAGCGAGCGCTGGTTCAGCGCGATGAGATTGCCCACCACCATCGAGAGCATCGCCAGAACGGCCAGGATCCCCTGCCAGGTTTCGGCGATCCCGCCGAACGCCCCGTAGAGCACCCGGACCAGGGCCGCGAAGGCGGCCACCTTGACCCCCGTGGCCATGAACCCGGTGATCGGGGTGGGCGCCCCCTCGTAGACGTCCGGGGTCCACATGTGGAAGGGGACGGCCGCCACCTTGAACCCGAACCCGATCAGGAAGAACCCGAGGCCGAGCGAGGCCATCAGCGAATCCGGCGACCGGCCGATGGCCATGCCGGCGGCCGAGAGGCTGGTCACCCCGGTCGCGCCGTAGACGAGGGCGATCCCGTACAGCAGGAAGGCCGAGGCGAAGGCGCCCATGAGGAAGTACTTGAGGGCCGACTCCCCGGACGAGAGCCGGACCCGGTCGAACCCGACCAGCACGTAGATGGCGACCGACATCACCTCGAGGCCGAGGAAGAGCACCATCATGTCGTCGGCCCCCGCCAGCCACAGCATCCCGGCGGCGGCGAAGAGCACCAGCGGGTAGTACTCCGGGGCCGTCAGCCCCTCGCGCACCGTGTACGCCAGGGACAGGAGAATGGTGGCCGCGGTGGCGCCGAGGATCAGCAGGCCGGCCGCGAAGCGGTAGTCATCGAGGGCCACCATGTGGGGGCCCTGCATCGGCCGGGCGTGCATCATCCACAACCAGGCCATCGCCGCGAAGGCGACTCCGGTCCCGGCCAGCGAGACCCACCCGGCCAGCCGGCTGTCTTCGGCCGTCCGATGGCGCCAGGCCGCGACCAGGAGGGCGGCCAGCGCGAAGAGGGTCAGGATGATCTCGGGCAGCTGGGCCAGCGCGACCCCGAGCGGGGCCAGGAGATTGATGTTCATCGCGCGCCTCCGAGCGTCATCGCCTGCTGTGGCGCGCTGGCGGGCCCGCTCACCGCGGTCATCTCGATGTAGTGCCTCGCCGCCGGCTCCATCCGCTCCAGCACGGGCTTGGGGTAGATCCCCATCCAGATGATGCCGGCCACCAGCGGCAGCAGCACGGCGAGTTCCCGCGGCGTGAGGTCGGCGACCGCCTCGTTCTCCGGATTGTCGAGCGCGTTGAAGATGATCCGTTGGAGGGCCCACAGGAGGTAGGCCGCCGCGAAAATGACCCCGGTGGTCGCGATCGCGGTGGCCAGCGGCCACGCCCCATAGCTGCCCAGCAGGACCAGGAACTCGCCGACGAAGCCGTTCAGGCCCGGCAGGCCGATCGAGGCCAGGGCCACCAGGGTGAAGATGGCGCTGAACATCGGCGCCACCTTGGCGATGCCGCCGAAGGCGGCGATCTCACGGGTGTGGCGGCGCTCGTACAGCATCCCGACCAGGAAGAAGAGCGCCCCGGTCGAGAAGCCGTGGCCGATCATCACCATCAGCGCGCCCTGGATGCTCTGGACCGACCCCGCCCAGATGCCCAGCATCACGAACCCGAGGTGCGAGACCGAGGAGTAGGCCACCAGCTTCTTGATGTCCGGCTGGACCAGGGCCACCAGGGCGCCGTAGATGATCCCGATCACCGCCAGCGACACCATCAGCAGGCTCACGGCATGGCCCAGGGCGACCTCGGGAAAGAACGGCACCGCGAACCGGAGGAAGCCGTACGTCCCCATCTTGAGCAGGACCCCCGCCAGGATCACCGAGCCCGCGGTCGGAGCCTCGACGTGGGCGTCGGGGAGCCAGGTGTGGAGGGGGAAGATCGGCACCTTGATGGCGAAGGCCAGCGCGAAGGCGCCGAACAGCCAGGGCGCGTGGGGCTTCAGCAGGTCGCGGTGATCCAGCAGGTGCTGATAGGCGAACGAGTAGGTCCCCGTCTCCCGGCCCACCAGCCAGACCATCGCCAGAATCGCCACCAGCATCAGCAGCGAGCCGACCATGGTGTAGATGAAGAACTTGATCGCCGCGTAGAGCCGGTTCCTGCCGCCCCAGATCCCGATCAGGAAGTACATCGGGATGAGCATCACTTCCCAGAAGACGTAGAACAGGAACAGGTCGGTCGCGACGAAGACCCCGATCATGCCGGTCAGCAGGACCAGCAGCATGGCGTAGAAGCCGCGCTCCCGGGTGGTGATGTAGGAGTAGCTCCCCGGCACGCACAGCAGCGTCAGCCCGGTGGCGAGGAGGACCATGAACAGCGAGATCCCGTCGATGCCGACCGCGTAGCTCACCCCCCAGCGGGCCAGCCACGGGACCGAACTGGTCAGCTGCAGGGTCCCGGTCGAGGTGTCGACCCCCCACCAGAGGCCCACCGAGAGGAGGAAGGTCAGGCCCGAAACCGCGAGCGCGGCGCGGCGGATCGCGTTCGGGGGCACCAGCGCCACCGCCACCGCCCCCAGCAGGGGGAGCAGCAGCAGCACGTGCAGGATCCACCCGCCGTAGCCGATCGAGTCGAGAAAGGTCGTCATGGGATCACCGGGCCACGGCGTGGAGGATCCAGGCGGCACCGAGGACGAACAGGATCACGTAGATCCCGAGCTGGCCGGACTGCAGCCGGCCGCCCAGCGCGCCGAGCTGGCGGGAGATCCAGGCCGATCCATTCACCCCGGCCCCGTCGATCACGCCCTGGTCGACACTCCTCCAGAGCACGGTCCGCGACAGGCGGACCAGCGGCGAGACCACGAACTCGTCGTAGAGTTCGTCCACGTACCACTTGCGGTGGAGCAGCTTCCAGACCCCTCGCTCCGGCGGTGCGTCGTGGGCGGTCGGGATCGGGCGGGCCAGCGTGGCCCGCATCCCCCAGGCCAGGCCCGCCACGGCGATGGCCACCGCCAGGCCGATGAGGAGGTACTCGGTCGCGCCGTGGGGCAGCTCGACCGTCAGGAAGGCCTTCGATGGCGCGATCACCGGCTCGAGCCAGTGATCGAGGCCGTGGTGCGGCCCCGGCACGAAGGCCGGCAGGTTGATCAACCCGCCGATCACGCTCAACACCCCGAGCACCACCAGCGGCCCGGTCATGATCCAGGGGGCCTCGTGCAGATGTTCGCGCTCCCGGACCCCGGTCCGGTTCTCGCCGAAGAAGGTCATCGCCATCAGCCGGGCCATGTAGAAGGCGGTGAGCAGCGCCGCCAGCGCGCCCATGCCCCAGAACACCAGCCACGCCGGCTGGGTCTCGCCCCGGCTGAACGCGAAGGCCAGGATCTCGTCCTTCGAGAAGAAGCCCGACAGCGGCGGGATGCCGGCGATCGCCAGGGTCGCCAAGCCCATCAGGGCGAAGGTCCACGGCATCTGGCGCCGCAGCCCGCCCATGTTGCGCATGTCCTGGGCGTCCTCGTGCGAGTGGGTGGC
>DASWBQ010000200.1:0-7893 GCA_036390535.1 Gemmatimonadales bacterium
ACATCCTGGTGAGCACGGTGTTCGGCGCGGTGGCGGCCGGCTCATCGCTCCGGCTGGCGCAGCTGGCAGAAGCCCGGCTCCCCGGAGGAAATCGCGCCCGGGTCGAAAGCGCTGACCCGCACCGGCGCCTGGGGAGCACGCCGTGAACCCCTGGCTCAGGCGGTTCCGCGGCGCGGTCGGCATGGGGCTGACGTGGGCCCTGGGGTGGGCGGTCGTCGGCCTGGGCATCGGCGTGGCCTCGCTGCTGCTGCCTGGCCTGCCCTGGCACCGCTTCTTCGACGTCTTCGATGCGCCGCTGCCGGCGCTCGCCGTGCCGGGCTTCGTCGGGGGCGCCCTCTTTTCGCTGGTGCTCGGCGTGGCGGGCCGCCATCGCCGGTTCGAGGAGCTGTCACTGCCGCGCTTCGCCGCGTGGGGTGCGCTGGGCGGCGTGCTGCTGAGCCTGGTGCCGGCCGCGATGGTGGCGGTGGGACTGGCGTCGATCGGGGACAGCGGGCGGGGACTGTGGCAACTCACCGCCCTGGTCGCCGGCCCCTTTGCCCTCCTCAGCGCCGGCTCGGCGGCCAGCACGCTGCTGCTGGCGCGCCGGGCGGAGCAGCGCGCCCTGCCGAGGGCGCGCGAGAACATCCTACTGGAAGAGGATCAGGGCAGGGAGCGATAGACCGCCGCCCGGAACTGCTTTTGGATCTCCCACGAGAAGGGAGTGGTGCGGGTCATCCACAACCCGTAGAGGTTGTTCTCGTAGTCCACCCAGAAGTGGGTGTTGTGATAGCCCGACCAGCCAAAAATGCCCTTGGGCGCGCCGGTGCCATCAAGAGCCGGTTCCTCGAGGACGAAGAGTGAATAGCCGTGGGCCTGGCCGGTGCTGTAGCCTGAGATCCGCCCGGGAGGCGTCACGGCTGCCGTCATCATGGCGATGGACTGCTCGTCGAGAATGCGCCGGCCCCGGAAGACACCCCTGCCCAGCAACATTTCGCAGAACCGCCGATAGTCCTCAAAGGTGCTGACCAGGCCTTCGCCGCCGTACTGGGCCTTGGTTCCCGGGGCATAGGCGAGCTCGTCGTAGGCGGTGGTGAATTCCGAGGTGCCGCCGTCGAACCGGTCCTGGGTTGGGCCCGGGCCGGGCTTCCTGAACAGAATCTGGAACCGTGCTCGATCCTCCGGGGTCAGCTCGAACTTGGTGTCCACCATGCCGAGCGGGTCGAAGAGCTCCTCCCTCAGGAAGACGTAGAACTCCTTCCCGGACAGGACCTCCACGAGCCGGCCGAGGATGGCCTGGTTGAGCCCGTACACCCAGGCCGACCCCGGCTCGAATTCCAGCGGCTGAGCCGCCACGGCTCTGACATAGTCGTCCAGGTCCTCATGGGGATCAAGGTGGTTCGGTCCCTTGCCCCGGTCGTAATAGGCGTAACCGCTTCGATGCGAGAGCAGGTGCTCGATTCGGAGCTCGTTCCGGCAGCGAGAGACGTCCCCGTCCTGGCCGCGGCATTTCAGGTCAGCGAAGTACGGGATGTATTTCGAGACTGGGTCATTCACCTGGTACAGGCCGCGCTGGTAGAGGATCATCATCGCCGCGATGGTGATCGGCTTGGACATCGACCAGATCGGGAAGATCGTTTTCGAGGTGATCGGGGTGTCGCCTGCCAGGCCGGAGTTGACGATCGAGTAGACCAGGGTATCCGTACCCCGGAAGACGCCGGCAACGCTGCTCCCCGTCACCCCTGCAGCAATCAGCGCTCGCTGGTAGGCCTCCACGTTCTGCCTGAGGTCGACGGTCGCCGGCTGTTCGGGGCTGGCTGCGCACCCCCCGATGGACAGCAGGGCCGACAGGGCCGACAGGGCCGACAGGGCCGCAGGAACTCGCAGTGACCGCATCATGGGGTTGCCGTCCGATCGGACAAGAAGGGTGGGAGGCGGTGCCTGCCGCTAAGCTCCACTCGGCCCATGCCTTGTCAAGGCATGGACCGCGGTTGGCGTCTTGACCTGTCCCGACGGCCGCGAAGAGGAACGCTACCGCGCCGGGGGTTGCTGGGCGGCCTGCCGCTCGCCGAACCAGTAGCAGAGGCCATCGGGCGCGACCACGAAGAACACCTGCCACGCCGCGCCGTCCCGGTGCTCGGTGCTGAAGTCCGACAGGCCCTTCTGAAGGCCCTTGCTCCGGAACTCCTTGAACAGCTCGGTGAGGCCGGAGACATGGAAGGCGCAGCCGTCCTGGGTCGGGTCGCCGCCATTCTCTGCCAGTCCGATCCGGACCTGGTCACGGGCGAGCTCGGCGGCCGGGTGGGGGTCGTGGCGCCGTGACAGCACCCGGAAGCCGAGCACCTGCTGGTAGAAGGGCAGGGCGGCCTCGAGATTCGGCACCGGCAGGTTCATGGCGTCGCCCCGGTAGCCGAAGGCTTTCGTGAGCATCGCCTTCGTCACTCGCGGAAGAGGAACCAGTCGTAGACCGCCCGGGCCGACTGGGCGAGGGCGTCCTCGAGGTCCTTCCCCTGGATCTTGCTCGACTGCTTGAGATAGAGCGCGACGGCCAGGTGGGTGCCGTCGGGGAGGTCGATGATGCCCACGTCGTTGGCGGTTCCCGGATAGGTGCCGGTCTTGTGGGCCACCCGGGTCCCCGGGGGGAGCATCCCCTTGATCCGGCCGGCGCCGGTCTCGCAGCGGTACATGATGTCGAGGAGCGTGGCGGTGTTCTCCTGGTTCAGCAGCTCGCCCTTCCAGAGCTTGGTGAGCAGCGCCAGCATGGCCCTTGGGGTCGTGTGGTCGCGGGGATCATGGGCGTAGTAATACGCCGCCGAATCGCGCCGGGCCTTGCTCAGCGCGGCGAACTGCCGCTCCCACTTAGCGCGGTCGAAGTTGCCGCCGCTCCAGATGTCGGTGATGCCGTACGGATGGGCGATGATCTCAGCGGTGGGCCGGTCGACCCGGAGGTCGGCGATGCCGGCGTCGCGCATCCGTTTGGTGACAGCCGCGCCGCCACCGCCGAGCTCGAGCACCAGGTCGGTCGAGTTGTTCTCCGAGAGGATGAGCATCGTCTCGATCAGGTTCCGCACCGACATGGCGAAGCCCGGCTTCCGGAACAGCAGAAACGCCTCGCTCCCGATGTGGAGGTCGGTGGTGTCCCACTCGACCATCCGCTGCAGGTCGAGCTTCCCCTGCTCGACCAGGGTGAAGGCCTGGACCGCGATCGGCACCTTGTAGGTGCTGGCCATGGGGTACTGATCGTCGGCCTGGTAGAAGAAGGTCCGGCCGGACTCGAGGTGCATGGCGGCGACGCCGAGCCGGCCGCCGGAGGACGGCTCGATCCGGGCGATCTCCCGGGTGAGCCGGTCGGTGGACTGGGCGGCGGCCGGGACGGACACGGCGCTGAACGTGGCGAAGGCGAGGAAGACGCGGCGCATGACGGCTCTGGGACGAGGAGGAGGTGTGGGTGAAAACAGGATTCCGGCGTGGGCGACCACGGTCGACGCCGGCGGGTTCGCCGGGTGGCGTGGAACTTACACGACCGTTGCACCCAGGCGCTTGAGATCCCCCTCGACGGCCTTCATCGAACTGTCACGATGCGGACCGGCTACCACTCCATGCGGGCCCTGAATGTTCCGGTAGGGCTGCATCAGCGTGAAGACCGCGACGGGATCGGATCGCGTCACGACCCGAGGTCCATGACATCTCCGTCGGGCAGTCCTCAGGGGATCGGCTTCAGTCGCAACTCCTCGGCGGAGGCGCCCATGAAACCGAACCGGGTGTAGGCCTGCTGGGCCGGGGGCGTGGCCAGGAATGCGAGGAACTTCCCGGCGGCGGCCGACCGCGGGCTGCCGGCCAGCGCGCCGACGACGTAGGCGATGTCATCGCGGCGGCTGTCTTCGGGTGGCAGGGCCACCCCCTCGACCGGGGCCCCCATGGCCAGGGCAGCCGTCACCTCGGTCGCGTAGACGATGCCGGCATCCGAGAGACCCTCCCGAATCCGCTCCGGCGTCTCGCGGTGATGCACGGCCGCGAACCAGGTCCGTTCCGTCACTTGGCAGCCGACGCAGCTCCTGCCGCCGGAGAGGGCCTGCCAGATCCCGTGCCGTTCCAGCACCTCCCGGGCATAGAACTGCATGATCCCCTCGTTGACGGGGTTCGGCATCGTGGTGCGCACGTCGCTCCGGGCCAAATCATCGATCCCCGTGATCCTCTTCGGGTTGCCGCGTGCCACCATGATCTGCAGCTCGTTGTGGAGATAGGTCGCGTAGGTCGCCATCATCCCTCGCGCCTTGAGGCGCGCCAGGTGGGCGAGGTTGACCGAGGCGTAGAGATCGGGCGTGCCGGGATAGTCCTTGCCGTCGTACCGCCAGCCTCCTCCCTCGATGGCCGAAAGGAGCAGGCCGGCCGGCAACGTGAGGAGACCTACGCCCATCCCGGGATGGGCCTGCTGGAACGCGGCGATCAGCGCATCCATCGCGAAGAACTGATTGCCGGCGAACCAGAGGATCAGGTCAGCCTCGGACCGCATCCGGCGAAGCGCGTCCGGTCCCACGATGGTGCGGCCATCAGGGAGGTACAGTTTCAGGTCGGTATCGTGGTTGGGCGGGAGTTCCGCCAGGCCAGTGGCCTGGGCTGGGCCGGGCGCGGGGTTCACTGCGGGAACGGCCCGCGCATAGGCTGCCGCGGCCGTAGCCACCACAGCCAGGGCGAGAAGGTCCTTGCGAAGGACAAGCCCGCCCCGCCGCCGTTGGGACCCCGCTCGTGTCATGCGTCGCTTTCCGGTACGAGGTCGCTCTTCGTGCGGCGAGTGTGATGGTCCAGACCGGGCACGTGACCAGGACATGTGCCGCACGCGAACCCTACCGCCCGGCGGCAACCCCTGCAAGCGGCGCACCACCTCGCGAGTGGGTCGGCTCAACCAGGGAAGCCAGCCAGCGTCGCCGCGTGCCACCCTGCTCGGACCTGCACGCTTCGCTTAGCACAACAGGTAGCAGGTTGCACTGAACGAGGCGCTGACTCGCAACGAACGGGTTCCGGCAAGATCGGTCGCCACCGCCGTCAATTCACCAACGACCGCCCGCTTTCTCGACTCGGTGATCCGGAGGGTGCCACTCCTAATGAAGAAGAGGTATGGGGTGTCAGGGAGTGAGATCGAGCCGGAAGCTCCGCAAACGTGGTTCTCCCCGAGCTGGTATGTCCCTGGGGGCGGGCGTTCCCGAAGCAGGCAGAGGTTCAGCCCCAGGTCGGCCTGTCCGTCCATGCGTAGCTGGAATCCATGGGGCGAAGCCTCATATTCTGTGGCCCCGTGCTGGTGACGGTCGAGTGCGCCATCCACCGTCATGTCATAGCTCCCTGTCGCGATACGTTCCACGCGTTCCAGCACCAGGCGGCCGCCGCAGAACATCCCGGCGAAGCCCGGGTCCGGGCCTCTCGTGGCGGTCGCCCGGATGTCGCGTGCCAGTCCGTCAGGCGTAACGAGGCGAAGGGACAACTCGAAGGACCGAAGCTCGCCCGTGACCGTTACCGGCACGAGCGACACAAAAGGCGCCGGCCATTCTCCCATGTACATGCGGTCGTACATCCAGCCGGTGCCCTCCACGCGGTCGCCATCAGCGCTCCGCCCGACTTCGCGTAGGGAGAGACCAAGGGCACACTCCAGTTCCAAAAGGGACCGACTGACAACGCCTTCGATCTGGGCCGGGAGCAGCACCACGGCGGGATCTTCGGCCCCGACTGGGGAGCTACAAGCCTGAAGCGAGAGGCCGAGTGCAGCCCATCGTGCGATCCCCTTCACGGAGACCTCCTTGTCTTGGGTGTGGCCACGTCAGGCGGTCTTCGACCAACCGCCGCCCCGATGATGAGGGGCAAGGATCAAGGAGGGGTCAAGTCGAGGGCGGACGCCCGCCCGACCCTGTCCCTTTACCCCCGCGGCGGTGATATTCCGACTGGAGCCACCTTCCATCCATGAGCCAGAGCACCAGCGACCTCCTGAACCGCCTTCAGGCCGCTCTCGGTGACGCTTTCCACGTCGATCGCGAGTTGGCCGGAGGCGGCATGAGCCGGTTGTTCAGGGCCACGGAGGCCTCGCTCAACCGCACCGTGGTCATCAAGGTCCTCCCGCCGGAGCTGACCAGCGAGGTGAGCGCGGCGCGCTTCAAGCAGGAGATGGAATTCGCCGCCCGGCTGCAGCATCCGCACATCCTGCCGGTGCTGGCGGCCGGGGCACCCGGGGACCTCCTCTACTATGTCATGCCCTGGGTCAGCGGCGAGTCGCTGCGGCACCGACTGGAACGCGAGGGACCGCTGCCGGTGGCCGATGCGCTCCGGCTGCTCACCGAGGTCGCCGACGCCCTGGCATTCGCCCACGACCAGGGCATCATCCATCGCGACATCAAGCCGGCGAACATCCTGCTCGAGGGCCGGCACGCGGTGCTGGCCGACTTCGGGATCGCCCGTGCCATCATGGAGGCGCGCACCGGGAGCCGCCTCACGGGCACCGGCAGTTCGGTCGGAACCCCCGGCTACATGGCACCCGAGCAACTGGCCGGCGATGTCGTCGATGCCCGCGCCGATGTGTACGCCCTCGCGGTGGTCGGCTACGAAATGCTCGCCGGCAAGCCTCCGTTCGCGGGCCCGACCGCCCAGGCGGTGATGGCCGCTCACCTGACCGAGCCGCCACGGCCCCTGGTCGAACTCCGGCCCGAGGTGCCGAAGGCCCTGAGCGATGCCATCTCGAGAGCCCTGTCCAAGAGTCCGGGAGACCGGTTCCTCACGGCCGGGCAGTTCGCGGCGGCCCTGCCGCAGGCGGGCTCGGGCGAGCAGCCGGCGTCCTACCCGTCATCCCGCCGCCGGGCGTCGTGGGCCGCTGCGGCCGTGGTGCTGGTCCTGGCCATCCTTGCGGCATGGCGCTGGGCCGGGAGCCGGGCGGACACGAAAGAGCTTCTCGCGCACCTCGGCACGGCCGCCGACTCGAGTCGCTTCGACGACGCGGCGGCGATTCTCGCCGGGGCCGGGGCCACGCTTGCCGAGCCCCGCTTCGAGCCGGTCGTTCCGCGCCTCGCCGGGTACCTGCTGGTCGCGAGCGTGCCGCCGGGCGCGGAGGTCCAGCTGATACGGGTCTCGCCGGTCGAGAGCTTCGCCACCCACCCCGTGCAGGCCGTCGGGAAGACGCCGATGCCGCTTCACGCCGTCGTGGCAGGCGAATACCTGGTGCGCCTGATCGCGTCAGGGCGGGACACGCTCGCCTTCCCCGTGACCCTGGCCCTGGGAGACACGCTCCGCCTGGCGCGGCAGCTGCCGCCCGCCGACTCCGCACTGGCCGGCATGGTCGTGGTGGACGGTGGACCCGGCCCCGGCTTCCTGGCCGGCCGGTTCGAAGTCACCAACGCCGAGTACGCCCGGTTCATCGACGCCGGCGCCTATCGGGATACGACGTTGTGGCCGGCCGCGATGACCGTTGGCGGCCTCGCTACCGACCGGGAGGCCGGCCTGGGCCGGTTCGTAGACCGGACCGGGCTTCCGGGACCCCGAGGCTGGAACGGGGGGAAGTTCCCGGACGGCAAGGCCGACCACCCGGTGACCGGGGTCAGCTGGTACGAGGCCGCCGCCTATGCACGATGGGCCGGCGGCACCCTGCCGACGGCGGCGCAGTGGTGGCGCCTGGCGCTGGCCGACACGAAGCAGCCGTTCCCGTGGGGGGGCGACGGGGCGACCATCGATCAGCGGGCCAATTTCGGCCTCGCCGGCACCACGGCGGTCGGCAGCCATCCCCTTGGCGTCAGTCCGTGGGGCGCCCATGACATGGCGGGAAACGTGCGGGAGTGGCTGTTGGACGCGCCACCCGGTTCGGAACAGCACGTGGTGGTCGGGGGCGCCTGGCAGGATCCGTCCTATATGTTCGAACAGTCCCATGCCGAGCTGTTCGATCCGGGG
>DASWBQ010000201.1:0-1867 GCA_036390535.1 Gemmatimonadales bacterium
CTGCAGTGCCCCGCGCACCGGGGTGCGGCTGACCTGGAAGCGCGCGGCGATGTCGGTCTCGACCAGGCGGCTTCCGGGTGCCATCCGGCCGGTCACGATCAGCTGCCGAAGCTGCTCGTACACCCGCTGGGGCCGCTGGCGCCGGGCGGTGCGGCTGGTGGTCACGCTGCGAGTGGCCATCTATGAACCTCCAGGAGGTTGGGTCGCCCTGCGCCGGAGCGGGGGCGAGCGGGTCACTGCGGTCCGCGCCAGCCGGGCCCGCGGACGATCATGCCGGGCTTGGCCCCGGTGTGACGACCGTTCCGCACCACGCCCGCACCGTTCACGAAGACGTCCCGGATGCCGGTCGAAAGCTGGTGGGGGCGTTCGAAGGTGGCGTGGTCGGCCACGGTGGCGGGGTCGAAGATCACGATGTCCGCCCACATGCCGGGACGAAGCACACCGCGATCGTGGATCGAAAGCCGGGTGGCCACCGCGGAACTCATCTTCCGGATCGCCTCCTCCAGGGTCAGCACGCCGCGCTCGCGGACATAGTGGCCGAGGATGCGCGGGTAGTTGCCGTAGGCGCGCGGATGGACCAGCCCTCGGGCGCTGTCCGGGTCTACCCCGCCGGCGTCGGTGCCGAACTTCATCCACGTCTGCCGCATCTTGGTCGCGACGTGGTCCTCGCTCATCATGAAATAGACGGTGCCGATCCGCTGCTCCTCGGAAATCAGCAGGTCCATGACGGCCTCCTGCCATTCCCGGCCGGTCTCGCGGGCGATCTCGGCCAATCGCCTGCCGATCAGCGCGCGGTTCTCCGGCTTGACGAGGCCGAGGACCAGCACCCCTTCCGGCGTGGAGAGCTGGCAGAGATTCTCCCACTCGTCCTGGACCCGGTCCATCTCCTGTCGGATCCGGGCTCGCGTGGCCGGATCGCGGAGGTTGTCGAACAGCTTGCCGTCCGCCGCTGCCCACGGCGGCAGGCAGGACGACAGCCCGGTCCCGCCGGCGATGTAGGCGTACATGTTGGCCTGGACGTCCTGGCCGGCGGCCCGGGCGGAGTCGATCTTGGCGATCGCGAGACTGGTCTTGTGCCAGTTCCGCCGACCCCCTGCCTTCAGGTGGTAGATCTCCACCGGCACCCCGGCGTCACGCCCGATCCGCAGGGCTTCGTCGATGGCCGGCAGCCAGGCATCGGCCTCGGAGCGCATGTGGGTGATGTAGACCCCGCCGAATGGCGCCATCGCCTTGCTGATCTCCACCAACTCCTCGGTGCTGGCGTAGTTCCCCGGGGGGTAGATCAGGGCGGAGGCGATCCCGAAGGCCCCGTCCTCCATGGCCTGGCGTACCACCATCCGCATCGAGTCCAGTTCGGCCGGCGTCGCAGGCCCCTGCGCCATTCCCTTGGCGTACATCCGCACCGTGGCCGCGCCGACGAAGGAGCCGAGATTCACCGAAGCGCCCCGTCCCGCCATCGCCTCGAGCCAACGCCTGAACCCGCGCGGCCCCCGGAAGTCGTGGGAGGGCTCGCCGCCGGTCCGCTCGTTCTGGGGTGCGTTGGTCGCACCCTCTCCCATGATCTCGGTGGTGATCCCCTGGGTCACCTTGCTGACGACCCGGCCGTCGCCGTTGAGCAGGGCGTCGCGGGAATGGCTCTGGATGTCGATGAACCCGGGCGCGACGACCTGCCCCTGCGCATCGACCCGCTCGGTCGCGGCCGTGGCGCGGAGTGTCCCCGCGGGGGCGACCACCACGATCCGGCCGTGCCGGATGCCGAGATCACCACGGAACCAGGGATTGCCGGTGCCGTCCACGATCCGGCCGCCCTCGATCACGACGTCCAGCGGACCCGTGGTCGCGGGTGAGGGGGGCGTGGGTCCGGCGC
>DASWBQ010000202.1:0-1687 GCA_036390535.1 Gemmatimonadales bacterium
TCTGGGCCTGGAGCGACGTGGTGAAGGCAAGAAGGGCGATCAGGGTGAGGCGCATCAATCGGCTCGGCGTGAAACGTGAAGTGTCGAGCGTGAAAAGTGACCAGTGGAAAGTGAAAAGGAAGGGCGGGCCAGCGCCCGCCCGGTCCCGCGTTACGCCCGCCCTTTCACTCGTCACTTCTCACTCCCATCGTTCCGCATCCGCTCGACCACGCTGGCGCCAACGCTCCGTCCCAGTTCCTCACCGATCAGCACGTCGAACCGGTAGTGCACGCCGCCGTAGACCCGCGACACCGACGCTTCGTCGGCCAGCGCCCGGTAGTGGGCCGCGCGGTCGGGGAACAGTTCCGCCATCACGTCGGCGGCGGCTGCGGAGATCGTCGAGTGGCCGGAGGGATAGCTCGGGAACGGGGGCGTCGAGAACACCGTGACCAGGGTGCTGTCGGCGCTGATGGGTCGGAGCAGCCAGTAGGTGTACTTCGCGTCCCAGCAGGCCACGAAGGCGTCGTACATCGCCACGCTCAGGTACGCGTAGGCCCGGGCCGTTCGCGCCCCGGCCCACCGGCGGATCCGGATCTCCTCGTCGAGGAAGGTGATCCAGCGGGTCGAGGGCGTCTCGGTGGCCCAGTACCGGGCAATGTCGGCCTGTTCCGGAGTCCGGCTGGTCGACAGATCCCGGAGTTCGTTCAGGTCCCGGAGGAAGGCGTCGGAGCCGAAGGCGGGATGCGCCGGCGGGCGGAACTCCCCGCCGCCGCTGATCACCCACGTCCGCCAGTCGCCGGCCAGCGGATCGTAGGGGCTCTGGACCCGCCGGGGCGGCGTGGGGCGCCAGTCCGATGGGCCGGTCGGCACGGCCCCGGCCCAGACCTCGTCCGAACCGTCCAGGCGCGCTACAGCCAGCACCCGCTGGGCCACGGCGCGGCCCAGCGCGAGTCCCGCGTCGACGTCGCTCCGCCGGGACACGCCCGCCACAATCCGTGACTCCGCGGCCTCCTCCGCCAGGCCATCGTACCACCCGGGCGTATCGTCCGGGAAGAGGTACTTCATCACCACCGCGGCCGCGCCGGCCGCCGCCGCATGCTCCGACGGGTAGCTGGGCAGCCCGTCATCGGCAGCCAGGCGGCTGATGGCGTTGTCGGTGCGCCACGGGGCGCGCCGGGCGAAACGCTCGCGATGATAGGCGACGGCGATTGCCGCGTCATGGATCGCGATGTTGAGCAGCGCCTTGGCGCGGGCCGCCCGCACCGGTGTCGACAGGCGGACGTCCGGCAGGAGGAACCAGTAGAAGTTGACCCGGTCGAGCAACAAGTCGTTCCACGCCAGCGCCGGAGGGCCGTCCCAGTCCCTGATTACCTGGCGGAGCGAATCAGTGAGCCCCTCCTGCAGGGCCAGGATCTCCTCCCGCTCGGCCACCTCAGCCGAGGATCCGATGCCCGTCGGCTCTGCCACCGGGATCTCGCTCCCGCTGCTCAGCACCCACGGTTCCCAGCTGCCGGCACCGCGCACCCCGCCCGGCTCGGTTGTTTCCCCGCCGCAGGCCAGGACCGCGAGCAGCGGGAGGAGGCGGGCGAGACCGGAGCGGGTCACCGGAGGGTGGCGGTGCCCCGGGGCACGCCGTCCTCGTGGAAGGTGATGGCCCGGGGCGTCCCGGGCGCCCCGTCGCCGAACGGGTCGCGATACGGTGTGACCA
>DASWBQ010000203.1:0-3073 GCA_036390535.1 Gemmatimonadales bacterium
GTCACCCCGTGCAAGTAGCGCGAGCCGAGGACCACGTCCGCCGCCTCGATCGCGGCCAGGAACTCGGGCAAACTCTTCGGGTTGTGCGAGAAGTCGGCATCCATCTCGAAGAGCCGGTCGTAGCCGCGGTCGAGCCCCCACCGGAACCCGGCCAGGTAGGCCCGGCCCAGTCCCTGCTTCCCCGGCCGGTGCAGCACGTGGACCCGTCCCAGGGACGCTGCCAGGGCATCGGCGATGGCTCCGGTGCCGTCGGGGGAGTTGTCGTCGACCACCAGCACCTCGATGCGCGGGTCCTGGCTGAGCACCGACGGCACGATCTGCGGGAGGTTGAGGCTCTCGTTATAGGTCGGCAGGACCACCAGAAACCGCTCAGCCATGACGGCGCCTCCGCGCGACCAGCGGCCCGGCCAGGAGGCCGAGCGCGACCAGCGCCGACAGCAGGCTCACCAGCCGGCCCCGGGAGTAGGCGGCCGACTCGAAGGTCAGTTCCACTTCCCTCGCGCCGGCCGGGAGTGGCACCGTCAGGAGCGCGCCTTGCCCGCGGAGCGGCGTGACGGCCCGGCCGTCCACGGTCGCGGTCCAGTCCGGATACCAGTTCTCGCTGACCAGCAGGTAGCTCTCCGCCGGCGCCTGGGCAAGAAGGCCGATGGTCATCCGCCCTGGCTGCCAGTGGCGCAGTTCCGCCCCGATCCCGGGGGCCGCAGACACCGAGTCGCCCAGCGCCGCAGGCGTGATCGAGGCCGTGTCCGGGAAGAGAACCACCCGGTTGGCGGGGAATCTGGGGTCGATGACCGTCGGGACAATCTGAGCCTCCGGTACTTTCGCGGCGGCCGGCACCACGCGGGCCCACTGCGGCGGCGCCTCCGCCTCGTACAGATATCCCGGGACCCCGGAGGTGGTCGGGACCGGCCCCATCACGAGCGTCCACCCCGGCGCCTCGACCGCCTGTCCCGTAACCAGGTAACGAACCGCATAGAGGTCCCAGAGGGCCGGGCTGCCGAGGTGCTGCCACTGGTTCTTCCCGCCCATCAGGTCGTCGAAGAAGCGGATCTCGTTGCCATGATACCCGAGCAGCGTGGGGACCTGATGCGCCATCAGCCACGACCCGCGATAGACGCCCACGTCGAGGGTGCGATACGGCAGTGGCGTCTGGCGAAGCCGGGACGTGATCTCATCGTCCCGGTAGGTCACCGCCGCGGGCGGGTGGAACTCGAAGAAGCGCCGGTCGATACTGTAGAGGTCGGCCACGAGCAGTACGGCGAGCGCGGCGGCTGCCCTGGCGCCGGCCAGACGGCCCTGCCCCATCGCCCACAGCAGCCCGCCGGCAGCCACCGCCAGCAGCAGCATCCTGACGCCGCCCGCCTGCAGCGCGTCGGCGTTCTCGCGAACCCGCTGGAACGTCTCGGCGGGCGCGATCGCTTCCGCGACGCCCTGCAGCGCCCCGGTCACCGCGAGGAGGCCCAGGCCGGCCAGGCCACCGGTCACCGCCAGCAGTCGGCCGCGGGTTACCTCGCCCCGGCTGATCCGGTCGACGCCGAATCCGGCGAAGACCGCCAGCACGAAGGCCACCAGGAAGAAGGCCATGCCGGGCGCCCGCACTTTCTTCATCATCGGCATGACCTCGTACCACAGGCGGTAGAACGGGGTGTGGCCGCCGAAGGACACCAGGAGGAACAGGCCGGCGATGGCGCCCAGCCCCAGGACGAGCGTCCTCCGGGAGCGGTCCCCTGCCCCCAGGATCGCCAGCGCCAGCGGCAGGACACCCACGTACTCGGTGTGCAGCTTGAAGAAGTTCCGCCCCCAGTAGGCGTCGAGGATCCCGTTGAATTCCGGCAGCGCCAGCGACAGCATCTCGTCGACGGGCATCGAGAAGGCGGTCGCGTAGTCCCAGCCGCCGCTCGATCCCCCCTCACCCCGGGGCGAATAGGGGATGTACTCGATGAACGGCAGCGCCTGGATCGCGTAGAGTCCGAACCCGATCGCCACGCCGCCGACCGCGGCCGCCACGGTCCAGGCGACCCGGTGCCGCGCCGGGCGGTCCGGCGCGAGGAAGGTGAGATAGAGCCCCCAGCAGAGGCCGGCCACCAGCAGGTAGTAGCTCATCTGGGGATGGCCGTGGAGCGACAGACCGACCGTGAGCGCGAGCATCCCCGCGGCCGAGAGGCGCTGGTCCCGGACCAGGCGCAGGATGGCGAGGAACAGGAGGGGCGTCAACGCGCTGACGAAGAGTTTGCCGTCGTGACCCGGCTGCACCAGGGAAGCCACGATCCCGGTCAGCTCGTATGCGAGCCCTCCGGCCAGCGCGCCGGCCCAGCTGACGCCGAAGGTCCGAAGCAGCGCGTACATCGTGGCGCCGGCGAGCACGATGTGAACGGCGAACCCGAGGTTCATCGCGGTGTCCACCGGGAGCACCCACCGGAGCCAGGCCGTCGGGTAGAAGATGTCGCCGTGCATCGCGCCCATGAACGGCAGGCCGCCGAACAGGTACGGGTTCCACTGCGGGATCTCGCCGAAGGCGCGGAAGTGCTCCGCCCCGAAGAGCCGGAAGCCGTAGCCGGCGACGTACTGGTCGGACCCGAGGAGAAACTGCCCGGTCAGCATCGGCCAGCACAGCGTCAGGGCCGCGGCCAGGAAGACCAGCGTGGCCAGCAGGGCCGGGCGCCGGGGCACGAACGGTTCAGGGGCGGAGGGACTCGACACGGACGCTCCGGGGAGTGATGAGAAACGCGAGCGAGGCCAGGACTTCGGCCGCGGTCACGCCGAGCCGGGAGACGGCGGCCAGCGCGAGCGCGTTGGCCAGTCCCATTCGCGGTTCGAGCGCGAGGACCAGGATCCCCTCGCGCACCCCGAGGCCGCCGGGGGCGAACGGGGCGAGCGCACCGGCGACGTAGGACGCGGTGTAGGCTCCGAGCGCCTCGTAGAAGCCGAGCGGCGCAAAGGGCAAGGTGGCCCTGGCCAGGACCTGGAAGGCCGTGCCGTACGCGATCCAGGCTCCGAAATTGGCCGCCGCCCCGTACACCAGCGGCCCGATGCCCGGAACCTGTGTCACAGCGGCGGTCGGGGCGAGCCTCCC
>DASWBQ010000204.1:0-4578 GCA_036390535.1 Gemmatimonadales bacterium
ACCGAGGTGAAGCAGGTGTTCATCCGGGGCGAGGCGATCCCGATGACCGACCGGCACACGGAGCTCTACCAGCAGTTCAAGGCGCGGCCGAGGTAGGGGGCGGTAGGGGGCGGGAGGGAGCGGGAGAGGGCGGGAGCATCCTTCCGCCCTTTGTCGTTCGTTAGATTGGCATTCTCATCCGGAGACGCCATGCCTGGTACCGCGACGGCCATCACGCCCCGCACCGTCCGTCACCTCGTCGGGGGGCGGGAGCGGCCCGCTTCGACGGAGACCTTGCCGGTCCACAACCCCGCCACCGGCGAGGTGATCGCCCAGGTGCCGCTGGGCGACGCGGCCGACGTCGACGCCGCGGCCGCGGCGGCCCGGGAGGCGTTTCCCGCCTGGGCGGCGACGCCCCTCAAGGAGCGGGTGCAGGTCTTCTTCCGCTACCGTTCGCTGCTCGACGCCCACCGGCGCGAGCTCTCGGCCCTGATCACCGAGGAGCACGGCAAGATCGGCCCCGAGGCGGAGGCCGAGATCGACAAGGCGATGGAACTGTGCGAGTTCGCGGTCTCGCTGCCCCAGATCGCCACCGGGGAGGTGCTCGAGGTGAGCCGGGGGATCGAGTGCCGCCTGGAGCATTTCCCGCTCGGCGTGGTGGCGTCGATCGCGCCGTTCAACTTCCCGATGATGGTGCCGCACTGGACGATCCCCAACGCGGTCGCCCTGGGCAACACGATGGTGTTCAAGCCATCGGAGCGGGTGCCGCTGTCGACGATGCGGGCCGCCGAGCTGCTGGCGGAGGCTGGGCTGCCGGCCGGCGTCTTCAACGTGGTCCACGGCGGCCGGGAGGCGGTGGAGGCGCTCTGCGACCACCCGGCCATCGAAGCGGTGAGCTTCGTGGGGTCCACGCCGACGGCACAGGCGGTGTACCGGCGGGCCACCGCCAACCTGAAGCGGGCGCTGGCGCTGGGCGGGGCGAAGAACCACCTGTTCGTGCTCCCCGATGCGGAGCCGGAGTTGACGGCGGGCACGGTGCTGGCCTCGGCGATCGGCTGCACCGGACAGCGGTGCATGGCCGCCTCGGTGATGGTCGCGGTCCAGGACACCGACCCGATCATCGCGCGGCTGTCCGATCTGGCCCGCCAGATGGTGCCGGGCCGCGACTACGGCCCGGCGATCTCGGCCGCGGCGCGCGACCGGATCACGGGCTACATCGACGAGGCGGTGGCGGAGGGCGCCGAGCTGCTGGTGGACGGCCGCGGGCTGACGGTGCCGGGGCGCGAAGGGGGCTTCTGGATCGGGCCCACGGTGCTCGACCGGGTGCGGCCGGAGATGCGAATCGCCCAGGAGGAGGTGTTCGGGCCGGTGCTGGCGATCGTCCGGGCCGGCTCGCTGGACGAGGCGATGGCGATCCACCACCGGTCCCCCTACGGGAACGCGGCGGCGATCTTCACCGGGAGCGGGGCGGCGGCGCGGGAGGTGATGCGCCGGGCCAGCGCCGGGATGATCGGCGTCAATGTCGGCGTGCCGGTGCCGCGGGAGCCGTTCCCGTTCGGGGGGTGGAACGCCTCGAAGTACGGCGTGGGCGACATCACCGGAAAGAGCAGCATCGGGTTCTGGACGAAGGACAAGAAGACGACGGTGCGTTGGTAGCGGCAGGACGGCAGGACGGCAGGACGGCAGGAACCACTCCGTAGATACCGCTGGGCAAAGGGGGCATCATGACAACCGCGACTGCATCGCTGCAACTGCCCGGGTGCGGGCACACTCCCAGGCCCTACGCGGGCCCCTCCCGGGAGGAAGTGCTGGCGCTCCGAAAGCGGGTCTGCAACCCGGCCATCTTCACCATCTATCGCGATCCGCTGATGATCGTGGAGGGCCACAAGCAGTACGTCTTCGACGAGACCGGCCGGCGGTACCTCGACTTCTTCGCGGGCATCGTGACGCTCTCTTGCGGGCACTCCCACCCGAAGGTGGTGGCCCGGGTGCGGGACCAGCTGGAGACGCTGCAGCACACCACCACGATCTACCTGCACCCGAACTTCCCCCGGTTCGCAGAGGAGCTGGGGAAGCGGCTGCCGCCCGGCCTGGACGTGGTCTACTTCGTCAATTCCGGCAGCGAGGCCAACGACCTGGCGGTCACCATGGCGCGGGCCTTCACCGGCCACACCGACGTGATCGCGCTCCGGAACGGCTACCACGGCGGTACCACCGGCGCGATGGGCCTGACCTCCCATCACACCTGGAAGCTCGAGGTGGAGTATGGCTCCCGGGTGCTCCACGCGGTCAATCCCGATCCCTACCGGAGTGCCTTCCCCGGGACGCCCGAGGAGATCGCGACCCGGAGCGCCGAGGACATCCGCGAACTGATCCGGTACTCCACGCCGGGGAAGGTGGCGGCATTCCTGGCGGAACCGATCAACGGGGTCGGCGGGGTGACGCTGGGCGCGCCGAACTACCTGCGCGAGGCGTACGCGATCGTGCGCGAGGCCGGCGGCCTCTGCATCGCCGACGAGGTGCAGACCGGCTTCGGCCGCACCGGCGCCCGTTACTGGGGCTTCGAGAACTGGGGCGTGGTGCCCGACATCGTGACGATGGCGAAGAGCATCGGCAACGGCCTGCCCTGCGCCGCGGTCGTGACCCGGATGGAGGTGGCCCAGGCCCTGGCGAAGCGGATCCACCTGAACACCTTCGGGGGCAACCCGCTGTCGATGGCGGCGGGGCTGGCGGTGCTCGAGGTGATCGACGAGGAAGGGCTGCAGGCCAACGCCCTGGCCATGGGGGATCGCCTCAAGGCCGGCCTCATCGACCTGATGGCGCGTCACGCCTGCATCGGCGACGTTCGGGGCAAGGGGCTGATGCTCGGGCTGGAGCTGGTCGAGGACCGGCGGACCAAGGCACCCGCGACGGCGAAGACGGCCGAGGTGCTGGAGGCGACGAAGCAGCTGGGGCTGCTGGTCGGCAAGGGCGGGCTCTACGGCAACGTCCTCCGGATCAAGCCGCCGCTCTGCATCACGGCCGAAGACGTGGACTACGCGCTCGAGGCGCTGGACCGGGCGTTGGCATGAGACGGGCGGACGGTCAGACGGGCAGACGGGCAGTCCGGTGTGCCGCCCTCCTCGGGGTGAGCCTGCTGATCCAGGCCCCCCAGCTTCCTGCGCAGGCCGACGACCTCCTTCGGGCGGACCGGGCGGCGGCGAAGCGTTCAGAGGAATGCGGGTTCGCCTGCGGGCTCGGGTCGGCGCTCTCTGAGGACGCGTTCTACCTTCACCACGGGATGCCGATCATCCACGGCGCCCAGGCCGCACGATCATTCCTCCAGGTGCAGGACACGCTGCTGTCGCACCGGGTGCAGTGGGAGCCCCTCGAGGGGCGCGTCTCCGCCGACGGCAGCTTCGGGGTGACCTGGGGGGTGACGGCGGTTGGGCTCCGGGGCGGGCCGGTGCGCATGGGCCGGTACATCACGGCCTGGCGACGCGAAGGAACCGGCTGGCGGGTGGCGGCCCACGTGCAGACCCGGCTCAACGAGGCCAGTGAATTGACCCGGCCCGCCGGATGGACAGCCCCACCGCTCCCTGACCTCTCATCCCGGGCCACCCTGGCACCGTTCCTCGCCGCGGACCGCAGCTTCGCCGGCCAGGCGGCGAGGGAGGGCGCGGCCGACGCCTTCGCCGCCTGGGCGGCTCCGGACGCGGTGCTCTTCGGGCTGACCGAACTGATCCGCGGGCCGGACGCGATCCGGCAGGCCTTCGCCGGACCGCCCAGTCAATGGCAGTGGGAACCGGTCGGCGCCGGGGGAGCCGACGACGGGAGCCTCGGCTTCACGGTGGGCGAGGCCACGATCCTGCGGACGCTGCCATCCGGCGCGGAGGTGACCACCCGATCGAAGTACCTGACCATCTGGGCGCGGATGGCGGATGGGGAGATACGCTTCGTCGTAGATGGGGGCAACGGCCGGTAGGGAGAGCCGAGAGTCGTGAGAGGTGAGAGGTGAGAGGTGAGAGGTGAGAGGCATGATCGGGGCCGAACGGGATATCTTATCTTGTTCGGCCCTGCCTATTCCCCAGATGACCTCCCCGCGCCTCCTCACCCTTCTCCTGGTCACCGGCCTGGCGTCGCCCGCCGTGGGGCAGGAGCAGGTCGCGCGGGTCAAGTCGGCGCCCCAGGACTACCGGGGTCGGCCGATCGAGCTGCAGGGAGAAGCGGTCGAGGTCCAGGCGCTGTCTCCCCGTTCTCGGCAGGGCGTCTACCGCCTGGTGGACGCGAGCGACCCGATCGGCATCCTCATCCGCACCAGCGACCTGCCGCAGACCGGTGGGCCGTTCCGGGTCCGGGCCTCGCTCTCGCCGGAAGTGCTCCGCCAGGGCCAGCTGCTCCTGGACGAAGGCAACCGGGAGACGATCCGGGCCAACCCCCTGCCCCTGGCGGTCGCCGTCACGGGTCTGGGGCTGGTGGCGGTACTCTGGGCCGGAGTCGTCTATGTCCGGGCCCGCCGGCGCGAGCGGATGATGCACCTGGCTCCGCCGCTCTGGTTGATTCCGGCCGGCAGCGAGACGCAGCCTGGGGAGGAGCACGCCCACGCCCCGCACTTCGACT
>DASWBQ010000205.1:0-7545 GCA_036390535.1 Gemmatimonadales bacterium
CGCGCCTGGCCCGGTTCGACGCCTCGGCCCGGTATTTCCTACCGGGCGGGCGCCCGCCGCAACCGGGCACGCGCTGGGTGCAACCCGATCTGGCCCGTACCCTGGAGGCGATTCGCGACCGCGGCGCCGACGGCTTCTACCGCGGCCCGGTGGCCGACCTGCTGGTGGAGGAAATGCGCCGCGGCGGGGGGATCGTCACCCATCAGGACCTGGCCGGCTACCGGGCTCTCTGGCGCGAGCCGGTTCGCACCACCTACCGGGGCCACACCGTCTATTCGATGGCCCCGGCGTCCTCAGGGGGCGTGACCCTCGCGCTGATCCTCAACATCCTCGGCGGCTATGACCGGTTGCCGGCGTTCGGCACCCCCGACCTGCTCCATCTCGAGGCCGAGGCGATGCGGCGGGCTTTCATGGACCGGAACCGCTGGCTGGGAGATCCGGGGTTCGTGTCGATGCCACTGGAGCGGCTGCTGTCGGCGGAACATGCGACCGCGCTGAGGCGGCAGATCGATCCGGCGCGGGCGACCCCGACGCCGCCGTTCGACCCCTCGATCCGGGACGGCGAGTCGACCACTCATTATTCCGTGGTCGACGCCGAGGGCAATGTCGTCAGCACGACCACCACGCTCAACAACTCCTACGGCAGCGCCGTGAGCGTGACGGGGGGCGGGTTCCTGCTGAATGACGAGATGGACGACTTCGCCACCGCGCCCGGGAAGCCGAACATGTACGGGCTGGTCCAGGGCGAGGCCAACGCGATCGCGCCCGGCAAACGGATGCTGTCCGCGATGACGCCGACCATCGTGCTGGGCCCGGATGGGCAGGTGAAGCTGGTCGTGGGGACCCCGGGCGGGCCCACCATCATCACTCAGGTCTACCACGTCATCTCGAACCTGATCGACCATGGCATGAGCCTGGCCGACGCGGTGGCGGCGCCGCGGATGCACCATCAGGCCCTGCCGGACCGGATCCAGCTGGAGAAGGGCGGCTTCCCCGAGCCGGCGGTCACCGCCCTCCGGGGCCGGGGCCACGAGGTCTCCACCCGTGGGCCGATGGGAGACGTCGAGGCGATCATCCGCACCCCCCGCGGCTGGCAGGGGGTCAGCGACCCGCGCCGCGGAGGCGGCGGCGCGGGTTACTGATCAGCTCGGCGGGAACGGCTTCCGCAGCACCACGACGACCGTCGAGCCGGCGGGGATCACCAGGTCCTTGTCGGCCGACTTGACCGCGATCGCGGTCCCGGCGGCCGCGCCGACCACGCCACCGACCGCCGCGCCGGTCCCCTTCTTGGTGATGATCTTGCCCAGGATGGCACCCGCCGCCGCGGCGCCGGCGACCTTGCCGGCATCGCCGACCGTCACCCCGCGCCCCTGCCGTTCAATCACCAGTTCCCCGACGTCCGCCTCGATGGCCATCGAGCTTCCGCCGATGGTCACCTGCTCCGGGCGCACGGTCAACGTCCCGGCGTCATCCTTGTTCTCCGCTTCCTTGAGCTCGAGGATCCGGAACGTGACGGTGGCCCCGGCGGGAATCACCGGCCTTCCCTGACTGTCGAGCACCGCTTCGGTCACGGTCGCGACGAACTGATCGCCGGCCTTGTTGCGCCGGGTCGAGATCTCCGCGTTCGACGTCATGGTGACTCGGGTCCCGGCTTCGAGCATCGGAGGCGCCGGGGGGGGAGCGGCCGCCGGGGCCACCGCCGGCCCGGGCGCGGCCCGGGCTGGAGCGGGCTTGGGCAGCTTCGGAGCCGGCGCGGCGGGCGGCGGCGCCTCAGACGGCCGGACGCTGTCCGGCAGGGTCCCGAGTTCCTCCGGGGATACCACCGCGGGAGCAGTGGTGTCCCCCATGGCGAGGGGGATCTCGCGTTCGGGGGCGTCGCGGCCCCCGCAGGCGGCCGCGAAGGCCCGCAGCAGAACGAGGCGGAAAGGTGACATCATGATCCTCCGTGGCCGGGCGCGCGCCGGCGCCCGCTAGATGCGGTTCCTGAGAAACTCGGGTGTCAGCCCCTGCAGCCAGCCGGCGAGCCGGGTGAATTGGCCGGTCACCATTAGGACGCCGACGATGAGCAGAAGCACACCACCGACCTTCTGCACCATCGGCATGTAGCGCCGGAACTTCTTGAACCAGTCGAAGAAGGACTCGACCGCCCAGGCGGTCACCAGGAACGGGACGGCCAGCCCGGCGGAGTACCACCCCAGCAGCACGACGCCGCGCTGGACGCTGTCTTGCGAGGCCGCCATGCTGAGGATCGCGCCGAGCAGCGGGCCGATGCACGGCGTCCATCCTGCCCCAAAGGCCATCCCGACCAGCACCGATCCGAGATAGCCCAGCGGCTTCCGGTCCAGGTGCATCCGCTGCTCCTGTTCCATGAAGCCCAGCTTGATGATCCCGACCATGTAGAGGCCGAAGAAGATGATCAGCAGGCCGCCGATCCGGGTGACCCACTCCTGGTAGTAGTTGAGGGTCCGGCCCAGGGCGGTCGCCCCGGCACCGAGCATGATGAAGATCAGCGAGAAGCCGACGACGAAGAGGACGGAGTGGATCATTGCCAGCCGCCGGCGCCCGGTCATTTCCTCCATCGTGAAGCCGGTCACGAAGCCCAGGTAGGAGGGGACCAGGGGGAGGACGCAGGGCGAGAGGAAGCTCAGCAGCCCGGCCAGGAAGGCGACCCCGGCCCCGAGTGCGACATTGTCGGTCATGTTGTCCCTTCGGCCGGCCGCAGCGCCGCCAGGTCGCGGCGGCGGCACTCGGGGCAGAGCCCGTAGATCTCGATCCGGTGCCGCCGGTGGAGGAAGTCCATCTCGTCGGCCACCATCTCGAGCATTCGCTCGAGCCGCTCATTGGTGAACTCGACCACCCGGCCGCAGCGTTGGCAGATCAGGTGCTCGTGGTGCATCCGCTCGGGGGCCGCCTCGAACCGCCGGTACCCCTCGCCGAAGTCGTGCTGCCGGACGAGGCCGCTCTCGACCAGGAGGTCAATCGTGCGGTAGACGGTGGCCGTCCCGACCTGCACCCCCCGCTGCAGCAGGTCCCGGTGGATCCGCTCCACCGAGGGATGGTCCGCCACCCGGCCCAGAGCCTCGGCCACCTCGAGCCGCTGCCGGGTAACGGGCAACCGGCGCTCGCGGAGGTACCTGGTGAACCGCTCCACCAAGCCGGTGGACTCAGCCGGCGGGCTCGACATCGTCCGCTTCGGGCGCGTCCGGCGGGAACCAGCGCTCCACGGGAATGGCGACCGGGGGCTCGTCCTCGACGCCGCGGGCCGGCACCAGGGCCAGCAGCTCCTCGAGGGCCTCCAGCGGGCCGCTGCCGACCTCCTGGAGGCCCCATTCGAAGCCGCCCCGCTGACGGCCCTTGATCGTCAGGGAATAGCGGGCGGTGTAGATCCGCCGCCGCTCGGCATCCACCCGCGACAGGATCGCCGTGCCGAACTCGCGCGGGTCGGCGCGCATCGTCCGGAAGACCCAGACGCCGTCGATCTCCACGCCGGGGAGCGCCTCGCGCAGGGCCGCCGCAAGGCGGTCCCATCCGGGCCCGCTTCCCCGCTGGGTGGGGCTCAGGACTGGCGGCATCGTTCGGTGTAGAACCGGAGGACGTGCATGAAGTCCTGGGCGTTGGTGACCACGCCGAAGGCCTGATGGGTGCCGCGGTCCTTGAGCTTGTTGACGATGAACTCCGTCTGGTCGACGCAGATTGTCATCAGCGGCCGGGGCACCCCGCCGCGGTGGGTGTGGAACGCCGGCAGCATGTTCCCCACGGCGATGGCGTGCAGCGCCGTGGCGATGAAGACGGCGCCGGTGGCGCGCACGGTGTGTTCCCGCATCGCGTCCTGCGCCTCGCCCATGTCCGACAGGACGCCGGGAAGGGGACCGTCGTCACGGATCGAGCCGGCCAGGACATAGGGCACGCCGGTGGTCTCGAGGGCGTGCATGATGCCGCTGCGGATGATCCCCTGCTCCACCGCCCGGGCGATCGAGCCGGCGGCCCGCACCTGGTTGATGGCCCGCATGTGGAGCCCATGCCCGGCGTCCACCGGCTGGCCGGTGCTGCTCATGCCGAGGGTGGTGCCGTAGATGGCCGCCTCGATGTCGTGCACCGCCACGGCGTTCCCCGCAAGCACTGATTGGACGTAGCCGTTCCGGATGAACCACTCGAAGTCGGTGCGGGCCCGGGAGTGGACCATGGCGGGGCCGGGCACCCAGATGAGGAAGCCGCCGTTCCGCCGCTCCTCTTCGAGCTGCAGCGCCAGGTCTTCATAGTTGACAGGGCGCTCGCGGCTTACCTCGGTGGCCATGAAGCGGAACTCGTTGGCCCCGGCCGTGACGCCGAGGAACCCCTCGGCGTGGACCACGATCCCCTCGGACCCGTCCTCGGCGAAGCCCAGGGCGACCGGTTCACCGCGGCGCACTTTCCGGGGCTCCACGCTCTCCAGGCCGTCGGGGCGGCGCACGATCACGCAGTCCATCCGGGGGCGGCTGGGCATCACCCATCGGCCCCCGACGCGGACGTAGGTGGGGAGGTTCGAGGTCGAGAAGAACCGCTCCGGCATCACCCCGTCCGTGGGGGCGGGCTCGAAGCGGGCGTCAGGGGACCCCGCGAAGGGGGGCTGGTCAAAATCGGGAAGTCCGGCGGCGGGGCTGGTCATGGAAGGGGGAAAGCTAAGGCGGGCGCCCGGGGGTTCAAGGATTGACGGCGGGGAGCTTGCGGGGGACGATTCAGCATGCTCGCCCTCCTTGCGCTCGTTGCCCTCCTGCCCCAGACGCCGGCCCGCGACAGCGTCCGCACCGACACCCTGCCGAAAGCACGGATTCCGGATCTCGAGGTCACGGTGGCCCGGCGCCCCGAGCGACTCGACCGGGTGCCGATGTCGGTGGGGGTGATCGAGCGCGAGGCGATCCGCCAGGGCCAGCCGACCCTGGGACTCGACGAATCGCTGACCCGGATTCCCGGCGTCTTCGTGGCCAACCGGTGGAACTTCTCGCTCGACCAGCGGCTCTCGATCCGCGGCTTCGGCAGCCGGGCCAATTTCGGGCTGCGCGGCGTGAAGGTCCTCCTCGACGGCGTGCCCCAGACACTGCCCGACGGCCAGAGCCAGCTCACCAACGTCGAGTATGCCTCCCTCGAGCGCATCGAGGTGCTGCGGGGCGCCTCCTCCGCCCTGTACGGCAACGCCTCCGGCGGCGCACTGCTCCTCGAAACGGAATCCCCCGGCCCCGAGCCGGTCTCGGCCGGAGCCTCCTTCGAGGCAGGGAGCAAGGGCTCGAGCAAGTGGACGGTCCGCACCGCAGGGCGGAGCGGCCGGGCCTCCGGCTCGCTGGCGGTGTCGCGCTTCACGACCGACGGGTTCCGGCAGCAGAGCGCGGCCGATATCCGGCAGCTCGCCGGGGTGCTGCAGTGGGACCTGGGGCCCGGGACTTCCGCAACCTTCCGGGTGCTGGCGGGTGACACGCCGCAGGCCGAGAACCCGGGCGCGCTGACGGCGGCGGAGGTGGCGGCCAATCCCGACAGCGCCGCCGCGACCAACATCCTGCGCGGCGCCGACAAGCAGGTGGCCCAGCAGCAGGTGTCCCTTCGGGTCCGGCATCAGGGCGAGCGCCTGAGCTGGTCCCTGACGGGCTTCGGCCTCTGGCGCGACCTCGAGAATCCCCTGGCCACCCCACCGCCCGGACCGCCGAGCCCGACCGCGGGCACCTGGAACTCGATCGACCGGACGGCGGGTGGTTTCCGGGCCGACGCGACCTGGGTGGCCAGGGAGACCTTGCGGCTGACGGGAGGCGTCGATCTCCAACGGATGGGCGACCAGCGCCGCAACCTGCGCTCCGTCGACGGCCAGCCGACCGACAGCGTCCTCGCCGATCAGCACGAGACGGTGCTGGAAGCCGGCCCGTTCCTGCAGGCCCAGTGGATTCCCCGCCAGCGCCTGACAGTGGACGCCGGCATCCGCTATGACCGGGTGGAGTTCGAGGTGACGGACTACCACTTCACCGACGGCCAGGACAACAGCGGCGGCAAGGACATGGGGGCGGTCAGCGGCAACCTCGGCGTGGCGTTCGCCGTCAGCCCGGCGTTCCCGGCCTACGCGCAGGCGTCGAGCGCCTTCGAGACGCCCACGACCACCGAGCTGGTCGCCACCGCGAACGCCGGTGTCGGCTTCAACGAGGCGCTCGAGCCGCAGCGCGCCCTGAGCGCTGAGATCGGGCTCCGCGGCCGCGCCGGCGACGCCACCTGGTCGGCGGCCGCCTTCAGCATCGGGGTGGAGGACGCGATCATCCAGCAGCGGGAGGTGAACGGGCGCGCCTTCTTCGCCAATGCCGGCCAGACGCAGAACCGCGGCGTCGAGCTGGGAGCCCGCGTCTCCCCGCTGGCCTGGCTCGACCTCGACGCCGCCTACACCTACGCCCACTACCGCTTCACCGAGTACCGGATCCGGAACGGCGCGGCGGTGGACACCCTCGACGGCAATTCGCTGGCCGGGGTCCCGACTCACTTCCTGCGCGCGGGCCTGCAGCTTCGCGGGCCGGCGGGCATCTGGCTCGGCCTGGACCAGCTGGTCAGCTCGACGCTGTACGCGGACGATCGCAACACCATCGAAGTGGCCGAGTGGGGGGCGGGAGTCACCAACCTGCGGATCGGCTGGAACGGGCCGCGAGGCCCGCTCAACGTCGCCCCGTTCCTCTTCGTGGGCAACCTCTTCGACCGCAGCTATGTCGGCTCGGTGACCATCAACGGATTCGGTGGCCGGGTGCTGGAACCGGCGCCCAGGCGGTACCTGTTTGCCGGGGCGAGGGTGGGGTGGAGAGAGGGGAGCAGAGAGTAGAGAGCTGAGAGCAGAGAGCAGAGAGCAGAGAGTGGAGAGTGGAGAGTGGAGAGTGGAGAGCAGAGAGCGGAGAGCTGGCGGCTGATCGGCGCCTCCGGGGGTGGGTCGAGTTTTGGCATCTGCGCTCCGCCCTAGGCTCTCTACTCCACTCTCTACTCTCTACTCTCCACTCTCTAGAGCAGGCTCACCGGGTCCCGGTCCAGCGCAATCCGCACCTCGTCTCCCCCGAGGCGCGGCGCCAGGGTCCGCACCACCCGCCCGATGGTCTCCGACGATCCCTTGAGCAGCACGTGCCAGCGCCAGCGCTCCTTGAGCCGTGCGATCGGGGCCGGCGCCGGCCCCAGCACCGTCAGGTCGAGTTGGTGCCGGTCGGCGAGGGCATGACACCAGTCGGCGAGCGCAGCCGCCCTGCGCGCCACCGCCGCCTCGTCGAGCCCCGACGCCACCAGATTGGCCAGGGCCAGGTGCGGCGGGTACGGAGGGTCCCGGCGGGTGACGACCTCGTCGGCCAGGAAGCCGGAGACGTCGTGGGCCGACGCGCGCACCAGGGCGTGATGCCCGGGCTGGCGGGTCTGCACTACGACCTGGCCGGCCCGCTCACCGCGGCCGGCCCGGCCCGCCACCTGGGTCATCAGCTGGAAGGTGCGCTCCGCCGCCCGGAAATCGGGGAGATGCAGCGCGAGGTCAGCGTCCACGACCCCCACCAGCGTCACCTCGGGGAGGTCGAT
>DASWBQ010000206.1:0-5390 GCA_036390535.1 Gemmatimonadales bacterium
GCCAGCGCGACAACGTCCTGGTCGGACGCGGAGCGGAGGTCCACCGTCTTGGACATGATTCATAGTGTAACACGTTTCGAAGGGCAACGTTAGATGCGGGCGGGAGGAAAAGCGGCGGGAAATGCCGCGGGGGGAAGAGCAGCGGCGGGAGAGGCAGTGAAAACCGGAGCGAAACAGTCGTGTTTGTCCAAACCCGAACCGCACCCCTCCCGGCGGGGTAGGAGCCGACAGGGGGGAGGAGTACTTTTGCGGCCTATGCCGGTCACCGAGGCGCGGCTCCCGATCGGGGAGGTGGAGGGGAAGCGGGCGTATGTCCGGGAGATGTTCACGGCCATCGCCCCGCGGTACGACTTCCTCAACCACCTCCTGAGCCTCAACGTCGACCGGCTCTGGCGACGCCAGGCGGTGGCGGAACTGGGATGGGAATCGGCGCCGAGCGGCACCTACCTGGACCTCTGCTCCGGGACGATGGACCTGGCGGCGGCGCTCGGCAACCGGGAAGGATTCACCGGGCGGGTTATCGGTGCCGATTTCGTGCAGCCGATGCTGGTGCGAGGGAAGGGGAAGTCGGCGCGGGTGACGCCGGTGGCGGCGGACGCCCTGGAGATGCCGTTCCCGGACGCCCGGTTCGACGGCGCCACGGTCGGGTTCGGGGTCCGGAACCTCGCCAACCTTGACGCCGGGATCCGGGAGATGGCCCGGGTGCTCAAGCCCGGGGCGCGGCTGGTGATCCTGGAGTTCACGACGCCGAAGTTCCCGCCGATGCGGGCGCTGTACTTCGCCTACTTCCGGAACATCCTCCCCGCCGTGGGGCGGTTCTTCTCGCAGCACGCCAACGCCTACACCTACCTGCGCGACTCGGTGCTGGCCTTTCCGGAGCCGGACGCACTGGCGAAGAAGATGGTGGCCGCGGGGTTTGGCGACGTCCGCTGGAAGCGGCTGACGGGGGGAATCTGTGCGTGGCATGTCGGCGTGAGGCGTGAGCCGTGAGTCGAGAGTCGAGAGTCGGCGTCGACGGACAGCTCGTGGCGGGGGAGTCGCTCCTGGTCCGCTACGTGAACTTCGTCAAGCTGCCTCACACCCTCTTCGCCCTGCCCTTCGCGCTGCTCGGGGTGATCGGGGCCTCGTTCGCCGCCCCGATCACCTGGCGCACGGTGGGGCTGGTGGTGGTGGCGTTCACCGCGGCGCGCTGGGTGGCGATGGGGTTCAACCGGATCGTGGACCGGAGCTTCGACGCCGCCAACCCGCGGACCCGGATGCGGGAGCTGCCCCAGGGGAAGCTCACCCTCCGGCAGGCGTCGACGTCGGTCGTGGCCGCCTCGGTGATCTTCATCCTGGCGGCGGCGGCGCTCAACCCGCTCTGCCTGGTGTTGTCGCCGGTGGCGCTGGCGTGGGTGATGGCGTACAGCCTGTCGAAGCGGTTCACCTGGTGGCCGCACGTCTGGCTGGGGATGAGCCTGGCGATCGCGCCGGTGGGCGGATGGCTGGCGGTCACGGGCGCCTGGAGTGACCCGCCGTGGCTCCTGCTGGCCATCACGGCTGCGGTCGCGACCTGGGTGGCGGGGTTCGACATCTTCTACGCGTTGCCGGACGAGGCCTTCGACCGCTCGGCCGGGCTCCGGAGCGCAGTGGTCCGGCTCGGCGTGCCGAGGGCCATCCTGCTGGGGAAGCTGCTGCATGGGGTCACGATCCCGGCGCTGGCGCTGTTCGGCTGGCAGGCGGGGTTCGGGGTCTGGTACTTCGCCGGCCTGGTGGCGGCCGCCGGGATCCTGTTCTACGAGCACCGGCTGGTGCGGGCGGACGACCTGTCGAAGCTCGACGCGGCGTTCTTCAACATGAATGCGGTGATGTCTGTCACCGTGTTCGGTTTCGCCCTGCTCGACCGGCTGTCGTAAGTCGAAAGTCGAAAGACCAGCCATGGCGTTTCCTGACCTTTCCTCCTTCATCGCGCACCTCGAGTCCATCGGTCAGCTCCGGCGGGTGACCGTTGAAGTCGATCCGGTCTACGAGGCGTCGGAGATCGTCCAGCGGGTGATCCGCCAGGACGGGCCGGCGGTGCTGTTCGAGCGGGTGAAGGGCGCGGACTATCCGCTGGTGATGAACCTGTTCGGCTCGATGCGGCGGATCGAGGCGGCGCTGGGGCGGCATCCGGAGGAAATCGGCAAGGAGCTGGTGGACACGATCCAGTCCATCAACCCGCCGACGCTGGGCAAGCTCTGGGAGAAGCGGGGGTTCCTGCTCCGGGCGCGCCACGCGCCGCCCCGGACGGTGCGCCGCTCCGCCTACGAGGTGGAGGAAGCCCCTGACCTCGAGCGGATGCCCCACATCAAGACGTGGCCGCGGGACGGGGGGCGGTTCTTCACCTTCGCGCCGACCCTGACCCAGGACCCGCTTTCCGGCCGCCGCAATTACGGACTCTACCGGCTGCAGGTGTTCGGCCCCGCCGAGACGGGGATGCACTGGCAGAGCATGAAGGGGGGGCGGGGGCACCACTACGAGGCGGAGAAGCTCGGGCAACCGCTGCCGACGGCGGTGGTGGTGGGGGGCGACCCGATCCTGATGCTGGCGGCGATCCTGCCGCTGCCGGAAAACGTCGACGAGCTGGCCTTCGCGGGCTTTCTGCGGGGGGCGCCGGTGCCGATGGTGCGGGCCCGGACGATGGACATGCTGGTTCCGGCGAATGCCGAGTTCATTCTCGAAGGCGAAGTGCCGCCGGGGGTGCGCCGGATGGAGGGGCCGTTCGGGGACCACTTCGGGCATTACAGCGAGGCGGCGGAGTTCCCGGTCTTCCGGGTCAAGCGGGTGACCCGGCGCCGGAACCCGGTCTATCCGGCGACGGTGGTGGGGAAGCCGCCGCAGGAGGACAAGTTCATGGGGATCGCGGTGGGCGAGATGGTGGGTCCGCTGATCAAGCTGATCAACCCCAACATCGTGGACCTTTTCGCCAGCGACGCGGCGGGGTTCCACAACCTGCTGGTCCCGGCGGTGAAGGAGCGGCACCCGAAGGAGGTCATCAAGACCGCCTTCAACCTGATGGGGACGGGCCAACTCGCGCTGACCAAGTGCATGATCATGGTGCGGGAGGACGTCAACCCGCGCGACTACGGCGCGGTGCTCCGGGAACTGTGGTACCGGTTCGAGCCGGAGGAGCGGCTGTTGCTGTTCCCGATTGCGCCGCTGGACACGCTGGACTACACCTCGTACCGGATGCACGTCGGCAGCAAGCTGGTGCTGGACGCGACCGGCGAGGCGGTGACGCATGAGCCGCCGCCGAGTTCGGTGACGGACCCCGCCACACTGGACCGGCGGGTGGTGAAGCACAAGCTGCTCGACGGCGGCTGTCTGGTGGTGGTGGTGCGGCAGGAGCCGCGGGCGGTGCTGGAGACGCTGGTGCGGCACGAGGCGCTGGGGAGCGTCAAGTTCGTGATCGCGGTGAGCGACGACGTGGATCTGGGTGACACCGAGAACCTGGTGTGGGGGATCTTCACCCGGTTCGACCCGGCGCGGGACATGATCGCCGCGTCGCAGGAGTTCATCGGGGCGCGCCCGGTGTACCGGGGGCGGATCGCGATGGATGCGACCTGGAAGGAAGGCTATCCGCTGCCGGTGACGATGCCGGACGAGGTGGTTCGCCTGGTGGACCGGCGCTGGGGGGAGTACGGACTATGAGGCGGGAGAGAACGGGAAGGGACGGGAGGGGGCGTGAGAACGGCAGGGCCAACCGCCCCTCCACCCCTCCGCCCAAGGCCCCTCCCAAGCATCCGGTGAAGTCCCCAACGCCCAACCGGAGGGGGAGATGAGCCGATTGCCCGTGGTACTGGCGGTGACCGGGGCCTCCGGGGCGCCGTATGCGCGGCGGTTGCTGGAGGTGCTGGCGACCAGCCACGTCCCGGTCTGGCTGATCGTGTCGAGTCACGGGTGGCGGCTGTTCCGCGAGGAGTGCGGGATCGGCGACCTCGACGCCCTCACGGCTGCCACCGGTGGCGACTGGTCGAGCGTGACGGTGTACACCGACGACGACCGGGGAGCCAAGCCGGCCTCGGGCAGCCAGCGGACCGCGGGGATGGTGGTCTGTCCCTGCTCGATGGGGACGGTCGCGGCAATCGCGGGCGGCACCAGCCGGTCGCTGGTGGAGCGGGCGGCCGATGTGACGCTCAAGGAGCGGCGGCCGCTGCTGCTGGTGCCTCGGGAGACGCCGCTGTCGCTGGTGCACCTCCGGAACCTGACCGCGGTGACCGAGGCGGGCGCGGTGGTGATGCCGGCGGCGCCAGGGTTCTACCACCGGCCGGCGAAGGTGGACGACCTGGTGGATTTCATGGTCCAGCGGATGCTGGATCACCTGGGGCTCGAGATCACGATCGCGAAGCGCTGGCAGGGATAGCCGCCAGCTCGATGACCATCGATTGAGCGCCAATTGACTCGCAGTTAACGGGCCCGCGGTACGTTGGTCCCGGGCCATCACCTGCGCGGTGGGCCTCACCGGTGCGGCAATTGGCTGATGCCGGATAGACCCTCCGGCAGCGACTGGCCGTTTCTTCACCGCCTCACGAAGGAGGTGCAATGATACGGCGCTCGCTGCTGCCGATGCTCATCTCCCTGCTCGTGCTAGCATGCACCGACGCCACCGGTCCCAGTCGCGGACTGGTTGGCACCTGGCGGCTCCAGACCGTCAACGGCCTGCCGCTGCCGTTCACTCTTTCTGAGGGCCCGGCGGACAAGCTCGAGCTGACCGGCGAGGCGCTGACGCTGGTGGCTGCCGGGACCTTCACCATGGTCACCACGTTCCGCGTCACGCAAGGCGGCAACGTCTTCCCGGAGTCTGTGCCGGACCAAGGGAGCTATACGGTCAACGGCTCAACAGTCACGTTCACGTTCGAGAGCGACGGATCGACGATCACGATGACCGTGAGCGGCAATACCATGACGGACGCTGACGTCGACACCTTCGTCTATCGTCGCGACTGAAGCCCCGGCCTGCCGAGGGCCGCAGCTGGCGAGCGGTCGGCGGAGACGGCCACGCCTGCCGGCCCCCTGATTCCTCCCCGTGCTGGCGGTTGCCTTCGCCCTGGGACGGGCCACAACTTCAAGAGGACTTGAGGTCAAGGGGCGGGATGGACGTGGACGAAATCCCCCCCGAACGGGCCTGGCGCCCTCGGCGCCGCGCGACGGGCTCAGGGTCGCCCGTCCGGCGGACGGCTCCGCGCTGAAGCTGCACGGCGTCGGCTGGCAGGCCCCCCACGGAGGACCATATCGTGACCCCCAACAACGGTCCCGCCTGGACCGCGGATCAGGTCCTCGAGCGCCTGAAGGCAGGCAACGCGCGCTTCGTCAGCGGCCAGGCGCGGTTCCCGACGGTGCAGAAGGAGGTCCTGGCGGAACTCGCCAAGGGC
>DASWBQ010000207.1:0-15832 GCA_036390535.1 Gemmatimonadales bacterium
GCCCTCGCGCTGGCCGCCGCTCCCCTCGTCGCCCAGCAACCGTTCACGCTCGAGCAGATCCGCTCCTACCCCTTCCCCAACGAACTGGTCGCCGCGGCCACCGGCAGCCGGATTGCCTGGGCGATGAACGAGCAGGGGGCGCGGAACCTCTACGTCGCGGAGGGACCGGCGTGGACCGCCCGGCGGCTCACCTCATACATGGTGGACGACGGCCAGGAGCTGACCAGCGTCCAGCTCTCCGCCGACGGGAAGTGGGTCGTCTACGTGCGCGGCGGCGACCACGGCTCCAACTGGGACGACGGCCTCCCGGTGAATCCGACCTTCCAGCCGGTGCCGCCCAGGGTGCAGGTCTGGAGCGTGCCGTTCGCCGGCGGCGAGCCGAAGCTGCTCGCCGACGGTGACCTGCCGGTGGTGTCACCGAAGAGCGACATGGTCGCCTTCGAGCGGGGCGGCCAGCTCTGGAGCGTGCCGGTGGACGGCAGCGCTGCAGCGAAGCAGTTGTTCACCGCGCGCGGTACCCAGGGCGAACCGCAGTGGTCGCCCGATGGCAGCCGGATCGCCTTCGTCTCGAACCGCGGCGATCACAGCTTCGTCGGTGTCTACGCCAACGCGGCAACGCCGATCAGCTGGATCTCACCCTCCTTCACTCGCGACCGCTCGCCACGGTGGAGCCCCGACGGGAGCCGCATTGCCTTCGTCCGCCTTCCCGGTAGCGGCGGCGCGCCCGACTCGATCCTGGCCCGGCGGGCCACCCCGTGGAGCATCTGGACCGCGAACGTCGCTGGTGGCCCGGCCGGGTCGCCGAACGGGGTAGGGGCGGCCTATCAGGCCGCCCGTGTCTGGGAGAGCCCGAAGACGTTGCGCGGCACCGTCCCCTCCACTCATGGCGGCACCAACCTCCACTGGGGCGCCGGCTGGATCGTCTTCCTGTCGTATCAGGACGGCTGGCCGCATCTCTACTCCATCCCCGAGGCGGGCGGTGACGCCCTGCTGCTGACGCCGGGCGGCTTCATGGCGGAGCACATCAGCATGAGCCCCGACCGGAAGTGGCTGGTCTTCGCGGGGAACACCGGCCCGGATCCGCTCGACATCGACCGGCGCCACGTGGT
This sequence comes from Gemmatimonadales bacterium, assembly GCA_036390535.1. Lineage (GTDB taxonomy): Bacteria > Gemmatimonadota > Gemmatimonadetes > Gemmatimonadales > GWC2-71-9 > SZUA-320. The sequence continues at coordinate 1,110 of DASWBQ010000207.1, forward strand.
GAGGGTCCCGGTCGACCGCGCCGCGATGGAAGTGGTGACCCCGGGATCCGGCCTCGAATGGAGTCCGGTGGTGACGGGTGATGGCACCCTCGCCTTCATCAGCGCCACGCCCAGGCGCCCCCCGCTGGTCACGACGCGGCCGCTTGCGGCGGGAAGCCCCAGGCTCGTGGCGGAGGACCGGGTTCCCGCCGACTTTCCGACCTCCCGGCTTTCCGACCCGAAGCAGGTCGTTCTCGCCGCGCCCGACGGCACCAGGATTCATGCCCAGCTCTTCGAGCCGCCCGCAGGCGGGCCGGCGCGGAAGCCCGCCATCATCTACATCCACGGTGGCCCGCCCCGGCAGATGCTGCTCGGCTGGCACTATTCCGACTACTACGCCAATGCCTACGCCACCAACCAGTACCTCGCCAGCCGCGGCTTCGTGGTGCTGGCCGTCAACTACCGGCTCGGTATCGGCTACGGGTTCGACTTCCACGTGGCCGAGGGCGGCGGTGCGCGGGGGGCGAGCGAGTACCAGGACATCAAGGCGGCGGGCGAGTGGCTGGCGCGGCGGGCCGGTGTGGACCCGGCACGGATCGGCGTCTACGGCGGCAGCTACGGCGGATACCTCACGGCCATGGCGCTGGCCCGCGACTCGAAGCTCTTCGCCGCGGGCGTCGACATCCACGGGGTGCACGAACGCTCCAGCCGCGCCATGCTCAACACCGCCGGCTACGAACGGGCACCTGACGCGGACCGCGCCTTTGAGCTCGCCTGGCGGTCGAGCCCGGTCGCATGGATGGACGGCTGGACCAGCCCGGTGCTGGTGATCCACGGGGACGACGATCGCAACGTCCGCTTCAGCCAGAGCACCGACCTGGTGCGGCGCCTGGTGGCGAAGGGTGTCGACCACGAGACCCTGGTGATCGTCGACGACACCCACCACTTCATGCGCCACGCCAACGTCATCACGGTCGGCAAGGCCACGGCAGACTTCTTCGTCCGGCGGCTCCGGCCCTAGCCGCTACCCCTCACTCCTCACGGCTCACCCCTTACCCCCATCTGGGCCGTGTACTCCATGGTGTGACGGAGCCGCGCGAACCGCTCCAGCAGGTCGCGCTCGGTCGTCTGCTTCCGTTCGTCGCCCGAGAGGTCGGCCAGGATCATCCCGCGGTGCATCATGATCGTCCGGTCCCCGAGCTCGAGCGCCTGCTCCATGCTGTGCGTCACCATCAGCGTGGTCAGCTTGTGCTCGCCGACGACCTGGCGGGTGACGGTGAGCACCTGTTCCGCGGCCCGGGGATCGAGGGCGGCGGTGTGCTCGTCGAGGAGCAGCAGTTGCGGCCGGCGGATCGTGGCCATCACCAGAGTGATCGCCTGGCGCTGTCCCCCTGAGAGGGTGCCGATCAGGGCGTCGAGCCGGTTCTCCACCCGCATCCGCAGGCTGGCGAGGAGGTCGTGGTACCGGGCGCGGCAGTCCGCATCCAGGCCGATCCGCAGTCCCCGCCGCAGCCCCCTCAGTTCGGCCATCCTGAGGTTCTCCGCCACCGTCATCGACGGGCAGGTCCCCTTGTAGGGGTCCTGGAAGACCCGCCCGATCAACCCGGCCCGGCGGTACTCCGGCGTCCTGGTCACATCCTTCCCTTCGATCAGGATGGTCCCGGTGTCCGGGAAGAAGGCGCCCGCCAGAGCGTTGAGCAGGGTCGACTTCCCCGAGCCGTTGCTGCCGATCACGGTCAGGAACTGCGCCGATGGCATGACCAGGTCGATGCCCAGGAGTGCCGGGACGGCCTCACCTCCGGGCTGGACGAAGGTCTTCTGGAGCTTCCGGACCTCGATCACCGGGCACCTCCCTTCGCGCGGCGGCGGAGCCTCGGCAACGCCAGGGCGCCGAGCACGAACAGCGCCGTCACCAGCTTGAGGTCGATCGGGTTGAGGCCGACCCGGAGGGCCAGCGCCACCAGCGAACGGAACAGAAGCGCTCCCACCGCCACCATGACCACCGTCGCCACCAGGCTCCGGCCCCGGGACCAGAGTGTCTCACCGAGAATGACGGCGGCCATGCCGGCCACCAGCGTGCCCACTCCCATGCTCACGTCCGCGAATCCCTGGTACTGGGCGATGAGCGCGCCCGACAGCGCCACCAGGCCGTTCGCCAGCGCCAGGCCCAGTTCCACCATCCCTCGGCGATCGACGCCCTGCGCCGTGATCATCGCGGGGTTGTCACCAACCGACCGGATCGCGATGCCGAAGTCGGTCTTGAGAAACCACGAGAGCCCGCCGCCGAGCAGCAGCGCGATCGCCAGAAACAGCAACCCGAAGGTGACGTCGTCCGGCCACGCCTTCGTCATCGGCGCCAGCGCGTGCAGCCGCGTGACCAGTGTCTCGGTGTCGAGCAGGGAGATGTTGGAGCGGCCCATCACGTGGAGGTTCACCGAGTACAGCGCGGTCATCACCAGAATGCCGGAGAGCAGGTCGGTGACCCCGAGCCGGGTGTGGAGGATGGCCGTGACATAGCCTGCCGCCATCCCCGCCGCGATCGCGGCCGCGGTGGCGACCAGGGGATGCACCCCGTGCACCAGCAGGGCGGCGGCCACCGCCGCACCGAGCGGAAAGGTCCCGTCGGGGCTGATGTCGGCAAAGCGGAGGACGCGAGCCGCCAGGTAGACTCCCCAGGCCAGCGCGATGTAGGCGCAGCCCAGGGTCAGCGCTGCCAGCCAGAAACCCACTGACATCTACGGTTCCTCGATGATGGAGTCGGCCCGCGCCAGGACCGCGGCCGGGATCGTGATCCCGAACTCGCGGGCCGCCTTGAGATCAATTATCAGCTGCCGCTTCGACGCGGCCTGGAAGGGCATGCCTGCCGGCGCCTCGCCCCGGAGCACCCGGATCATCAGCAGGCCCATATCGTAGCCGTTGGCGCCGAAGCTGAGCCCCAGAGAGATCGGGACGCCCTGAAGGGGAGTCGTCGTCACCACCGGCATCCGGGTCTGGCGCGCCGCCTTCACGACCGCCGAAAAACCTCCCCCGATCATCACGCTGGGAATCTGCATGACGCCACCGGCGCCCTGTGCCTTCAGCGCCTGGATGCCGGGGGCGATATCGGCCGTCCCGGTGCACGCCACCGCCAGGAAGCGCACGCCGAGGTGCTCGGCCGTCGCCCGCGCCATTTCCAGGTAGTACTCGGCGAACGGGTCGGCCGGGTCGTAGAGCGTGCCCCAGGTCTCGATCCCGGGCAGGATCTCGCGCGCCAATGCGAAGGCGGAATCGACGGGCAGGGGGATCGGCGCGCCGGTTACGTTCGCCCGGTGCTCGCTCGGGGAGGTGCCGGCGCCGATGATGTACGGGTTGGCCACCGCACCGAAGATGATCGGCCGGTCACTGATCACCTTGATCGCCGCCTGGGTCGCCACGGAGGATACCGTGGCCACGTGGGTGACCCGGCTCAGCTTGAACTCGTTCATGATCAGCATCAGCGTCGCGATGTCGCCCTGGGCGTTCCGCTCGACCACCGTGATGGTCGAATCGGGCACAAAGCCCGAGTCCGCCAGGGCCCGGAAAAAGCCGTCCCGGGCCTCATCCAGGGGGGCTGATGACGACACCTGTGCAAAGCCGATCACCGGCCGCGAGCTGTCGATGACAGGGCCGCAGGCGGCCAGCATGGCCAGCGCCGGCAGTGCGGTGCCGGCACGGGGCCAACGACGATCCCTCGGCGAGGTCGCCATCGACAGCGGGACGGCTAGGTCAGCTCGGCCAGCAGCCGGCCCAGCTCCGCCCCGCTCGCCGGGCGGGCGGCGGGTTCCTTGGCCAGCAGCCGCAGCACCAACGCGGACAGTGCCGGCGAGATCTCGGGATTGAGGTTGGCCGGCACCGGTGGCGGCTCCATCATCGTCTTGGCGATCATCCCCACCGGGGTCGAAGCCACGAACGGGAGCCGGCCGGTCAGGCACTCGAACAGCACCACCCCGGCCGCGTAGAGGTCGGCTCTCGCGTCGAAGTTGTCCGACGCGATCTGCTCCGGCGCCATGTATGCCGGCGTCCCGACCAGCATCCCCGCCTGGGTCAGGCCGGTGCTGGTGTTCCCCAGCCGCGCCACCCCGAAGTCCATCACCTTGAGCACCCCGTTGGCGTCGAGCAGCAGGTTCTGCGGCTTGATGTCGCGGTGGATCACCCCTTCGCCGTGCGCCACTGCCAGCGACTGCGCCAGCTGGGTGGCGATCGCGATCGTCGCCGCCATCCCCAGCCGGCCCCGCTGGTCGATCAGCTGGCGGACCGTGATTCCCTCGACGTACTCCATCGTCAGGTAGAAGGTCCCGTCGTGGTCGCCGAAGTCGTGGGTCCGCACCACGTGGCGGTCGGAGATGTGGCGTGCCAGCCGGATCTCGCTCTTGAACCGCTCGATCGCCACCGGGTCGCGGACCAGCTCGGGCCGCAGGGTCTTGATCGCCACCTGCTCGCCGAGAACCTGGTCGAAGGCCCGGTACACCATCCCCATCCCGCCGCTGCCCACTTCCTCGAGGATCTGGTACCGGCCCGCAAAGACCTGCCCCTCGGGCAGCGCCGGCGCGTTCGCCTCGGTCTCCTCGCGGGTAGCGCCTTTGGCCGCCTCGATCTCCTTTCGGAGTTCGGCCACCTGGTCGCGAAGCCGGTCTTCTCTGGCGCGGACCTGGTTCGCCATGGTGTCGAACACCCGCGCCAGCCGGCCGAGCGCGTCGTCCCGCTGGGCCACCTCCGCCAGGCCGCCGACCACATAGCTGCCGCTCTCCACCGCCGAGGCGGCCTCGATCACCCGGTCCACCTCGCGCAGGTACTCCAGTTCGACATCACGGAGCCGCTTCTTCTCGAGGCAGGCGCTGATCCGGGCCCGGAGGAGGACCGGGTCGAACGGCTTGGGGAGGTGATCCTCCGCGCCACGCTCGATGCAGCGGACCACGCTGGCCACGTCGTCGAGGGCCGAGATCATGATCACCGGGATGTCGCGGGTGCCCGGGTCGGCCTTGAGTTGCTCCAGCACCGCCAGGCCGTCGAGGTCCGGCATCAGCACGTCGAGCAGGACCAGGTCGAACCGGTCGCGGCGGGCCAGCTCCAGGGCGGCTCGCCCGCCGGTGGCACTGGTCACCCGGTGACCCTGGCGGCCCAGCCGTCGCTCCAGCACCGCCCGGTTGTCCTCGTTGTCGTCCACGACCAGGATGTCGGCCGGCCTGACCGGCGGCCCGGCCGTGGGCAGCTCGGTGGTCGGGGCCTCGAAGGACCCGGTGGCGGCTCCCGTCATCCGCCGCGTGGGCACCTCGACGGTCAGCAGCCGCTCCGCCGCCGCGCGGATTCGCCGGATGTCACGCTCCCACTGCGGATCATCGGGATTCGCCCCGAGCAGGCCGGTGGTCGCGGCCTGCACCTCCTCCTGCGGCGCCCGGAGCGACGTGAACAGCGCGACGATCTCGGGGCCGGTCACTTCGCTCCGTGAGGACGGCAGGGCGCTGGTGACCCGGTCGAGGATGTCGCGGCCGGCGCGCAGCGCCCGCTCCAGTCCGGCCCGCTGCGACGGCTCCGTGGCGTCCTCGAGGAGCATCTCGCAGTAACCGATGATCAGGTTGAGCGGGGTCCGGAGCTCGTGGCGGAGTTCGCCCACGGCCTCGGCGCTGGTCAGACCGTTCATCCGTTCCCCGGCAGGAGGGCCTGGATCTTCCCGAGCAGGCGATCCAGCTCGACCGGCTTGGTGTCGTAGTCGTCGCAGCCGGCGGCCATCGCCTTCTCACGGTCTCCGGACATGGCGTGGGCGGTGAGCGCGATGATCGGCACCCGCGGCCCGGTCGCGGCTTCGCGGATCCGGCGGGTCGCCTCCCAGCCGTCGATCTCCGGCAGGCTCATGTCCATCAGGATCAGGTCCCAGCCCCCGGCCAGCGCCATCGCCACCCCTTCGGCGCCGTCCACTGCCACGCCGATCTCGTAGCCCTTCCGCTGCAACCGGCGCGACAGCATGTCGCGGTTCATCTCGTTGTCTTCCACCAGCAGGATCTTCGGCATCGGCTACCTCGCGGTCCCGGTTGGAGCGGTGGCAGGTCGGAGCAGGTCGTGCAGTTCCCGGAGCAGCTGTTCGCGGCTGAAGGCTCCCTTCTGGAAGACCGCCTGCACGTCTCCATTGAGGGCCCGCCGGTCCTCCGGCGTCAGGTCCTTGGCGGTGACCACCACCACGGGAATCGTACCCCACTCGGGGGTCTTCCGGAGTTCGGCCGCGAACTGGCATCCGTCCATCACCGGCATCATCAGGTCGAGCAGGACCAGAGTGGGGACCCGCCGCCGCACCGCCTCGATCCCGGCCTGGCCGTTCTCGGCCTCGTCCACCGCCCAGCCTTCGGACTCGAGGTAGCGCCGCAGCAGCTCGCGGGTGGCGGCGTCGTCCTCCACCACCAGCACCCGGGCACCGTCGCGGCGGTAGCGGCCCAGGATCCGGCGGAGCTGCTCGCGGTCGATCGGCTTGGTGACGTACTCCGAGGCGCCCAGGGCAAAGCCGAGGTGCCGGTCGTCCATCACCGACACCATGATGACCGGGATCTCGGCGAGTTCCGGCTCCGCCTTGAGCGCGGTCAGCACGCTCCACCCATCCATCGAGGGCATCAGCACGTCGAGCGTGATGGCGGCCGGTCGATGCGCCCGGGCCAGCTCCAGGCCGGACGGGCCGTCGGACGCTTCCATCACCGAGAAACCTTCGGCCTCCAGCAGCCGCCGCACCAGGTCGCGCGCCACCGGATCGTCGTCGATCACCAGGACGACGCCGGCCCGGCCTTCGCCCGCCGGCTGCGTCTTCACCGGCTCGGGGGCCACCACGGCCCTGGCCGGCAGGCGCACGGTAAAGGTCGAGCCCTCGCCGGGGGTGCTCTCCACGGTGACGTCGCCCCCCATCATCCGGGCGAACCGCCGGCTGATCGCCAGCCCCAGCCCGGTGCCGCCGTACTTCCGGGTGGTGGAGGCCTCGGCCTGCGAGAACGCCTCGAACAGCCGTCCCATCTGGGCCGGCGTCATCCCGATGCCCGAGTCGGTCACCCGGAAGATCACCGTCTCGACGCCGTCCTCGGCGCGCTCGCGCGCCGCCGCCAGCGTGACGGTGCCGTGGTCGGTGAACTTGCAGGCGTTGGACAGCAGGTTGAGGAGCATCTGCCGGACCTTGGTCAGGTCGGCATGCAGCATGCCGAGCGTCCCGGGAAGCAGGAGCTGGAGCCGATTGGCATTCCTGGCCACCAGCGGCTGGATGGTGGTGGCGACCTCCCGGAGCATTTCGCCAGCGTCGAACTCCTCGAAGTAGAGCTCGGTCTTCCCGGCTTCGATCTTGGAGAGGTCGAGGATGTCGTTGATCAGGGCCAGCAGGTGCCGGCCGGCGGCGCGGATCTTCTGCAGGTCGGCCGCAAGTTCGGGGTGGCCGATCTCGCCGACCTCTTCCTCGAGCATCTCGCTGTAGCCGATGATGGCGTTGAGCGGGGTGCGCAGCTCGTGGCTCATGTTCGCCAGGAACTGGCTCTTGGCGCTGTTCGCCTCTTCCGCCTCCTGCCGGGCGCGGGTCAGTTCGCTGATGTCGTGATAGAGCCCCATCAGGCCGACCAGCTCCCCCTCGACCAGGACCGGCACGCCGAGCACCTCGACGTCCACCAGGCTGCCGTCCTTGCGGCGGCGGCGGCCGATGCTCCGCATCGCGCCCTGCTGGAGCACGTGCTGGGTGATCGCAACCGCCTCCGACCGGGACGCCTCGGTGGAGATCAGCTCGTCCAGGTTCACCCCGACGATGTCGGCCTGGGGATAGCCGTAGAGCTGTTCGAAGGCCGGGTTGCAGGTCACGATCCGGTGCTGGGTGTCCAGCGTCACGATGGCCACCGGGCTGTTGAGCACCAGGTCCCCGAAGTACTGCTTCTGCCGCTGGGCCGCGGTGTACAGCCGGGCGTTCTCGATCGCCACCGCCGCCTGCGGGGTGAACAGGTTGAGCAGCCGGAGGTCGTCCGGGCCGAAGACCCAGCTCGGGTCGTCGTCCACGCAGGCGAAGGCCCCGACCAGCCGCTGGCCGATCAGCAGCGGCGCGGCCATCACCGAATGGACGTCCACGGTGGCGTACTTGCCGGAGCGCCCCAGCCAGGCCTGGTAGTCGGGAATGCAGATCGGCTCGCGCGAGGTCGCCACGTGGCCCATCGCGCCTTCGCCCAGCGCCAGCCGGGTGCCGACCGAGTCGACGCCGATGTTGAGGCTGGCCACCACCTCGAGTTCCTGGGTGGTTTCGTCATAGATGGCCAGCTCGCCGCCGCTCACGCCGAGCAGGGTCGTCGCCCGGCGGAGCACCGCCTGCAGCAGGCGGCTCAGCTCCAGTTCGCCGGAGAGGTCGGCGAGGGTGTCGAGCAGGGCCTGCTGCTCGTCGGCCCGGCGACGGTCGGCCGCCACCGAGCGGGCCCGGCCGATCGCGATGCTGGCCTGGGTCGCCGCCGCCGTCAGGATGGCGAAGTCGTGCTCGTCGAAGGCATCCGGCTCCCGGCTCTCGACCACCAGCACCCCGATCACCTGCTCGCCCAGCCGGAGCGGCACGTCCACCTCGGAGCCGCTGGCCAGCGCCGCGCGGTATTCCGCCTCGCGGGAGACGTTGGGGGTGTAGTGCAGCTTCCCGTCGTGCAGGGGCCGGTCGCTGATGCCCTGCCCCGGCGTCAGCCGCCACCCCGCCGGCGCCTCCGGCCAGCCGACGCTGGCGCGAAGCACCCGGTCACCGGTCGCGGCATCCACCAGGAACAGGCCCAGGAAGACGTAGCCCAGTGCCGGATCCTGGAGGCCGTTCACGACCGCCTGGCAGACCGCTTCCTCGTCCGGGGCCGCGGCGATCCCGGCGCTCAGGCGGAGGAGGGCGGCTTCACGATGATTCTGGCGGCTCACGCTCGAGTCCCCACCAGCGCGCGGACTTCCGCCAGCAGCGTCTCCTCGCCGAGCGGCCGCTTCTGCACCACCCGCTCCACGCCGCCGTTCAACCGCCGCCGGTCGGCCTCGGTGAGCGTCATCGCGGTGATCACCACGACGGGGAGCTCGGCGCTCGAGTGGGTCCGCCGCAGCTCGTCGAGGAACTCGAAGCCGTCCATTTCCGGCATCATCAGGTCGAGCAGGACCATGGCCGGGCGCTCGCGGGCCAGCGACTCCAGCCCCAGCCGCCCGTTGGCGGCCTCGGTCACCCGCCATCCGGCCCGGCCCAGCTCGCGCGCCAGCAGCTGCCGCGTGGCTTCGTCGTCCTCTACCACCAGCACCGGCGCGCCGCTGCCGGGCGGGACGTACTGCTTCACCAGGGCGGCCAGCCGCTTCCGGTCGATCGGCTTGGTCAGGTACTCCGAGGCACCGAGCGCGAAACCCATGTTCCGGTCGTCCAGCATCGTCTGGAGGATCACCGGAATGCCGGCGAGGCCGGGGTCGGCCTTGAGCGCCGCGAGCACCGCCCATCCGTCCATCCCGGGCATCAGGATATCGAGCGTGATTAGGTCGGGACGATGCTCGGCGGCCAGTCGCAGGCCGGTTTCGCCGTCGGCTGCCTCGATCACCGCATAGCCCTCCTTCACCAGGACCCGGCGAGTAATGGCGCGGGCCGCCGGGTCGTCGTCGACGACCAGGACGGTGCCGGCACTTCCCGACGCCACGGCCGCTGGTGGAATCGGCTCCGGCGTGGCCTGGCGGGCGCTGGCCGGCAGCCGGACCGTGAACGTGGAGCCGCGTCCCGGCTCGCTCGCCACGGTCACGTCCCCGCCCATCAGCTGGCAGAACCGACGGGTGATCGCGAGGCCCAGCCCGGTGCCACCGTACTTCTTGCTGGTGGAGACCTCCGCCTGCGCGAACGCCTCGAACAGGCGGCCCAGCTGCTCGGGCGTCATCCCGATGCCGGAGTCGGTCACCGACACCACTACCTCGGCTCCCTCCCGCTCGACCCGGAGCCTGATCGTCCCGCGCTCGGTGAACTTGGAGGCGTTGGAGAGGAGGTTGAGCAGGATCTGCCGGAAGCGGGTCAGGTCCGTGGTGATCGCCCCGGCGTCGGCCGCCACCTCGACCACCAGGGTGTTGGCGTTCCGGGCAATCAGCGGCTGGACGGTGGTGGCGACGTCCTCGACCGCGGACCGGAGGTCGAAGGTCTCGAGGAAGAGCTCCAGTTTGCCGGCCTCGATCTTGGAGAGGTCCAGCACGTCATTGATCAGCGCCAGCAGGTGCTTGCCCGCCGCCCGGATCTTCTGCAGGTCGGGGACGTACTGGTCGTGGCCCTGCTCGCTGGTCTCTTCCTCCAGCATCTCGCTGTAGCCGATGATGGCGTTGAGCGGCGTCCGGAGCTCGTGGCTCATGTTGGCGAGGAACTGGCTCTTGGCGGTGTTGGCCGACTCCGCCGCTTGCCGCGCGCTCAGCAGCTCGGTGACGTCGTGGTAGAGCCCCATCATCCCGACCCGCTCGCCGCCGATGACGATGGGGACCGCAAGGACTTCAACGTCCACCATGCTGCCGTCTTTGCGGCGTCGCTGGCCGAAGCCCTGGACCGTCCGGTCTTCCGAAGCCTGGACCGTGTAGGACACCGCCTGAAGCCGGGTTTCCGCAGTGGTGATCAGGTCATCCAGATTCTGGCCCACCACCTCCGCCTGGGTATAGCCGTACAGTGATTCGAACCCCGGGTTGCAGCTGACGACCCGGTGATCGCGGTCGAGCACCACGATGGCCACCGGACTGTTCCGGACCAGGACCTCGAAGTACTGCCGCTCCCGCTGCGCGGCGCTGAACAGCCGGGCGTTCTCCAGCGCGATGGCGGCCTGCTGGCCGAACAGGGTCAGCAGCCGCTGGTCCGCCTCGCTGAACGTCCGGCTCGCGTCCTCGTGCCAGACGTTGATGGCGCCCACCGGGTGGCCGCCCATCATGAGCGGTCCGACCACGACGGCCCGGGCGTCGATCCGGGTGTACTGCCCCGACCGGCCGGTCCAGGTCTGGTAGTCGGGGATGAGCATCTGCTGGCCGGTCCGGAGGACGTGACCCATGGCACCCTCACCCGATTTGAGCCGGGTACCGCGCGAGTCCTCCCGCATGTTGTGGTTGGCGGCGATGATCAGGTCCCCGGTGGCCTCGTCGCGGATGGCCAGTTCCCCGCCGGCGGCGCCGAGGAGGGTGACGGCGCGGGCCAGGACGGACTCGAGGAGGCGCGACAGCTCCAGCTCGGCCGAGAGGTCGCTGATCGTGGCGAGCAGCGCCTCCCGCTCGTCGGCCCGCCGTCGCTCGGCCTCGGCCGCCCCCTGCCGCTGCTCCAGCAATCGGATCCGGGCCAGGGCCAGTCCGGCGTGCTGGCCCGCCGCCGCCAGGATCTCGAGGTCCTCCGGGCCGAAGGCGTTGGGCTCCCGGCTTTCCACCACCAGCACCCCCAGCACGTCGTGGCCGGCCTTGACGGGCACGTCCACCTCCGAGCCGCTGTCGAGCCCGGGGATGTACTCCGGTTCCTGGGTCACGTCGGGGGTGTAGCGCAGGAGGCCGTCCAGCAGCGGCCGGGCGCTGAGGCCCTGGCCCGCCGGGACCCGCATGTCGGGCGGCAGGTCGGCCCAGCCGATCCCTGCCTTGAGCAAGCGATCGCCGGTCGCCGGGTCGAGAAGGAAGACCCCGAGGAAGTCGTAGCCGAGGGCCTCGTCCCTGAGGCCGTCCACGACGGCCCGGCACACGTCGGCCTCGGACTGGGCGGAGGCGATCGCCTCGCTGAGCCGGAGCAGGGCGGATTGGCGTCGGGCAGGCCGGCCCTGGAGGGAATGATCAGGCCGTGGGCCGCGGTCGGGGGTCGTGGCGGTCCTCCCGTCTGGGTGGATCAGGTTGTGAGGCTGGAACTCCCAACCTTGCCCCCGGCGTCGGGGGATGTCAAGCAGTCACAGTCACCCACGGCGACTACCGAAGCAGTTCCAGCACGGTGCTCCCCACACGGTCTCGCAGGCTCGCGGAGTATTCCGCCCGCATTCTCCGCCTGGCGGAGTCGGGCTCGATGCGCGCCCCGGCCCGTTCGAGCGCCACCGGGAGCCCGCGCAGCTGAGTGCTGTCACGCAACAGGAAGATCCGCATGTGGGTCCACGGCGAGGTCGAGTCCAGGGACACGTAGGTCGTCACCGAGACGAAGGCCCCTTCCCGCCGCGCCTCCTCGTCCACTCTTTCGGCGAACTGAGTGATGTAGTGGCCGTATTCCTCCAGCTTGCCCGGCTTGGCGCGCCAGTAATACACCTGGGCCAGCGTCGCGCCGGCGGGTGCCGGTGGGGGCGGTGCGGATGGCCGGGCGCACCCCGCCGGCAAGAGGACCGACAGGAGCAGCAGGATCCCCCTCATGGCGACCTCCTCACGTCTCTCGACTCTCGACTCCCCTCACACCTCGATCGTTCGCCACTTGCCTTGCCGGAACCGCCAGACGCTGAGCCCGCACCGCGTCAGGTGCCCCAGCACGATCGCCGTCCAGATGTCGGCCGGCTCAAGCGGCCGCATCGACTGGATCACCGTGCAGAGGCCAAGCGGTACCGCCAGCTGCGAGACCAGCGAGATGTAGAACGGGCTCCGGGTATCCCCGGTGCCCTGCAGGCCCCCGGTGTAGGTCAGCGCCACCGCGATGAAGAACCCGGAGACCGCCAGGAACCGCATCAGCAGGACCGCGATATCCACCACGACCGGATCGGTCATCCCGAACGCGGCGAGGAGAAGTCGAGGAATGGCCAGGAGGAGCGTCCCGATCACCGCCGCGGCGCCGATCGCGATCCGGGCGGCGGAGCGGACCGCCGCCTCCGCCCGGTCGGGGTGTCCCGCGCCGAGGTTCTGTCCCGCCACCGCGGCCGTTGCGCCCATCAACCCCACCGACGTCCACGTGACCAGTGAGAAGATCTCGGTGTAGCTGATCGCATAGGCGGCCTGGGCCTCGGCGCTCCGCGCCAGCGAGCCGATGAACCGCACCAGGAAGACGCCGCCGACGTTCATCGCGACGCCCTGCAGGCCGGTCGGCAGCCCGAACCGCATCAGCGAGCGGATCATTCCCCAGTCGAGATCGATCCCGTGCCCATGCGGGAAGCCGACTACCCAGGTGCCACGCATCAGCCGCCACAGGGCGTAGCCGCCTACCGCGCCGCCCGCGATCACCGTCCCCATCGCGGCGCCGAGGGTGCCGAACGCCGGGATCGGCCCCAGGCCGCGGATCAGCATCACGTTGAGGATGATGTTGAGGCCCGTCAGCGCGATCCCCATCGAGAGCGGCGACCGGGCATCACCGGCCGCCCGAAGCGCGCCGCCTACCAGGAAGTACGACATCATCCCGAAGCTGAACACGAACATCGTCCGGAGGTACGGCAACGCCTCGGCCTGGACCGCCGGTGTCGCCTTGACGAAGCCGAGCAGCCATGGCGCGAGGACATAGCCGAGCGGGGCAAGGATGCCGAGGCAGAGGACCGCCGAGGTGAGGTAGGCCTGAAGGACGGCACGGTCGGCGGAGGCCCGGTCGTTGGCCCCGGCATAGCGCGCCACCAGCACGCTCATCCCGGTGAAGAGCGAGGTCACGAAGACCATCACCACCAGAAAGATCTGCCACGCCACCCCGATGCCGGCGTTGCCGGCGTAGCCGACGAAGTGACCCACCATGGCGTGGTCGATCATCCCCTGCAGTCCGCCGATGGCGTTCTGGAGCATCGTGGGCCACGCCAGCCTCCAGACGGCCCGGGGGATCGGGCCTTCGACGATCGAGCGGTCGAAGCTGCGGGGAGAGGGGGGCATGTAAATCGAGAGTCGAAAGTCGAGAGAGGGGAGTCTCTAGAGCCGAAGGGCCGCTCCCCCCGGGGAAGTCGGCCCTTTCATCTCACGACTCTCGACTCACGACTGTCGACTGGAGTGGCCAGGGGCAGAATCGAACTGCCGACACCGTGATTTTCAGTCACGTGCTCTACCAACTGAGCTACCTGGCCGAAGCGGGGGAAAATATAGGCGGAGGGGCGGAGAGGCGGAAGGTGTTGCCGAACAACGACTTCGGGAGTCGAAAGGGCCGCCCCCGACAGCGGAGGCGGCCCCCTGCGTCTCACGACGCACGACTCACGACGCTCGACTCACTGCACGAACGCCTTCTCCGCCACCACCTTGGCCATGTCGGCGGGCATGTTGGCCCGCTTGATCACGTCGTTCATGTCCTTGAACGGCCGCTTGTTGATGAACTCGTCCACGAACCGCTGGCCAATGCCCGGGATCGCGAGGAGCTGCTCCCGGCTGGCCACGTTGATGTTCATCCGGCCCCGGTCGTCGAACATCGGCGGCGGCGGGACGTTCTTGGCCAGTTCCTCTTCCATGTTCTTGTCGGCGACGGTGGGCCGGAGGTTGTTCTTGATGCTGAGGTACACCTCCGACGGCATGATCTTCCGGGACACCAGCTCGCTCCGCTGCTTGAACGGGCGGCCCGCGATGATCTTGTCGGCATACTGGGCGCCGATGCCCGGGTAGGCCACCAGCTGCTCCCGCGTGGCGGTATTCAAATCCAGGACCGCGGGTTTCTCCTGGGCGGCGGCCGGCGCCGACACCAGGGCGGCGAGGGCCAGGCCAGCGAACAACGACGACCACATACGAGCCATACGAGCCTCCGAAAAAGGGACGGGGGGACGGACCGGGGATTCTCCTATAGTACCTCACGGCCCCTGATTCCGCGAGAATACCTCTGGGCCCCGATCGCACCAAAAAGGAACAAAGTCGCCGGGGGCTGCTCAGAGCCCGTCCACGAACGCTTC
>DASWBQ010000208.1:0-3024 GCA_036390535.1 Gemmatimonadales bacterium
ACCAGCGCGAATCCCAAGTGGTATCCCTTCATGTTGCCCTCCGGCTCTCCGGCTCTCCGGCTCTCCGGCTCTCCGCTCTCGACTCTCGACTTTCGACTCTCGACTCTCGACTTTCGACTTTCGACTTTCGACTTTCGACTCTCGACTCTCGACTCTCGACTCTCGACTAACTTACTTCCGATTCGCCCAAGAGGTGATGAGGGACCCGGGAAAGTCCCTTCATCCCGGGAAGGGGGACCTCAAACCGTGACCGGAACGGATTCCACGCTGCCCCCTTGGGGTCGCGCCGCCCTGGCGCTCGTCGGGCTCAAGTTCGGCGCCCACCTGGTCGCCGCCCTGGTGACGCCGTACGAGTTCCACCGCGACGAGTTCCTCTACTTCGCGATGGGGACCCACTTGCGGCTCTTCCAGATGGACTTCCCCCCGCTGATCGCCCTGCTCTCGGAGGCGCTGCGCGGCCTCGCCGGGACCGGCCTCTTCGGCTACCGCCTGGTCCCCGCACTCGCCGGGACCGTCCTGATGTTCCTGGCCGTCACCGCTGCCCGTGAAATGGGCGGGGGCCCCCGGGCCCAGCTGCTCACCGCCCTCGCCGTCCTGGTCTCCCCCCTCTTCCTCCGCACCGCGAGCCTCTTCCAGCCCGTCGTGCTCGACCAGCTCTGGTGGATGCTCGGCTTCCTGGCCCTGATCCGGCTGGAGCGCACCGGGGAACCCCGTTGGTGGCTCCTCCTCGGCGTGGCCGGAGGCCTGGGTCTCCTCAGCAAGTTCTCGATCCTCTTCTTCGGTCTGGCCGTACTGATCGCCATCGTGGCGACGTCACGCCGCCGCGATCTCCTCGGTCCGTGGCCCTGGCTGGCGGTGGCGATCGCCCTGGTGATCGGAGCCCCTACCCTCGTCGGTCAGGTGGCGCTGGGCTTCCCCGTCCTCGATCAGATGGCCGGCCTGCGACGCGGCCAGCTCGCCCGGGTCACCTTCACCGAGTACCTCTCGGACCAGGTGCTCTGGGGGCCGGCGGGTTTCGTGCTTGCCCTCGTCGGGTTGGCGGCTCTCCTGGCGCACCCGGCGCTGTGCCGCTGGCGCCTGGTGGGTGTGGCGGCGGTGGCGGCCTTCGTCCTGCTCGCGCTGGCGCGGGGGAAGTCGTACTACGTCGGGCCGATCTACCCCGTCCTCTTTGCCGCCGGCGCCGTGGCCCTCGAAGCGTGGGCCGGTTCGCGGTGGCGTCGCGTCGCCATCGGGGCCTGGGTGACGATCGCTGCCCTGTACGGGTTGATCGGGCTGCCCTTCGGGCTCCCGGTGCTACCGCCCGAGCCGATGGCCCGGCACGCCGCCGCGCTGGGGATCACGTCGGGAGTGCGGACCAACTGGGGTGAGGTCCTGCCGCTGCCGCAGGACTATGCCGACATGCTGGGCTGGCGGGAAAAGGCCGAAGCGGTCGCGGCCGTCTATCGGTCGCTGCCGCCCGCCGAGCAGGCGGAGGTGGTGCTCTATGGCGACAACTACGGCCAGGCGGGGGCCCTCGACCTCTACGGGCGGCAACTGGGGTTGCCGGCGGTGGTCAGTCTGGCCGGGAGCTTCTACCTCTTCGGCCCCGGTGAGCGCCCTGGTCGGGTCCTGATCCTGTTGGGCGTCGACCGGGAAGATCTGGAGGAGGTGGGCTGCGTCTCACTCGAGGAAGTGGCCCGGGTCACCAACCGATGGGGTGTGCCGGAGGAGGCGGACGTCCCGGTCATCCTCTGCCGGCAGCCCGCGGTGACCCTCCAGCAGATCTGGGCGAGCCGGGGCCCCCAATGGGGCTGATCTCACGACTCTCAACTCACGACTCACGACTCACTACGGGACCAGCCGCCGCGTCAGCGCCTCCACCTCCTCCAGGTCCCGTGGCACCAGGCTGATCCGCTCCAGTCCGCGCTCGGTGAGCACGTAGGAGTCCTCGATTCGCACCCCGGTGTTGGCGTATCGCTCCACCAGCGGCCGGACTTTGGTGATGAACGCCCGGTTCTTCGGGGTGTCCGGCAGCATGTCGAGCAGCTTCGGGCTGATGTAGATCCCCGGCTCGATGGTGAACGCATCACCGACCTGGAACACGCCCGACGTGTACGCCTGCATCGGGTCGTGGACCTCGAGCCCGATCCCATGGGTGATGCCGTGGATCGTGAACAGCGTCGCCTGCCGGCAACCCTGAGGGTTCGCGGCGCAGTCCACCGGCCAGGCGGGGTCGTAGGTCGCCTCCGGTGACTCGATCAGCCCCAGCGCCGCCAGGCCCTTCGCCCGGACCTCGTACGAGCTGTCGTGGGCCGCGGTCAGGGACATCCCGGCCTTCGAATTCCGTTCCGCCGCCCCCAGTGCCTCCCGCACCAGCCGGTAGATCGCCCGCTGCTCCGGCGTGAAGGCCCCGCTCACCGGCAGGGTCCGGGTGACGTCAGCCGCGTAGCCGCGGTATTCCGCCCCCGCATCCACGACCACCACCTCACCGGGCTCGACCTTGCGCCGGTTCTTCATGTAGTGCAGCTGGAGCGACAGCGGACCCGAACCCGCGATGGTGCCGTAGCTCGGCCGCTCCGCCCCGCCGCGCAGGAACGCCGCCTCGATGATCGCCTGGAAGTCGTACTCGTGGCTGCCCTCCGTCACCCGCCGCATCAGCTCCCGGTGCCCATCGGCGCTGATCTCGGCCGCCTTCCGAATCAGGGCCAGCTCGGCCTCGCTCTTTCGCGCCCGGAGTTCGTTCACGATCGGGTGGACGTCGGTGGACTTGAGCCCCGGGTGCCGCGCCGCCAGCCCTTTCATGAACTGGGCGCCCCGGGTGAGGGAGTCGTTCGCGGCGAAGTCGGCCGCCTTGAAGTCCCGCACGGTATAGAACGGGAGGCCGGCTACGGCCAGGGAATCCGCCACCCGGGTGACGTCCCCGATGGGCCGCGACGCCAGCCCCAGCGAGGCCTGGAGGGCGGCGGCGTCGGGCTCGGCGCCGTAGTACAGCGACCGGCGCGGCGCCGTCCGGTTGACGAAGAGGGTGCTGGTTCCGCGGCCCTC
>DASWBQ010000209.1:0-1940 GCA_036390535.1 Gemmatimonadales bacterium
AGTGGAAGTCGCGGGTCACGATCGGCGGGACCACGATGGCCGATCCATCGGCGCCACCGGACTCCGTCCCCGGAACCCGCTCCGGCCGCCCGAGCGCCACGAGGTTGTTGAGCATCGTGATGGGACTCTCGTTGAACCGGAAGTTGTTCACGGCGCGCGTGACCTTGCCCTTTTCGATCAGGAAGACGCCGTCGCGGGTGAGGCCGGTGTGGAGGATCGTCCGGGGGTCCACTCCCCGGATGTACCAGAATCGGGTCACCAGCAGCCCGCGCTCGACCTGGGCGATGAGGTCGTCCAGCGATGCCTCGGTGCCGGTCATCCTGATCCCACCGCCTGTCGGACGGGGTGTGACTCCCTGACGATCCGCCCAGTAGCGACTGTACGCGAGGTTCCGCACCACGCCCTCCTCGACCCACACCGTGCGGGCGATCTTCGCCCCTTCGCCGGTGTACGGCGACTCCAGCAGGTCGGGATCGGACGGGTCGGAGACGATGGTCACGCGTGGATCCACCACCCGCTCGCCGATCCGGTTGCCGCCGCCGAGCCGGCTGAAGAAGCTCCGGCCCTCGTCGGCAGCGCGCGCGTCCATGGACCAGGTCATCAGCGGCAGCAGGTTCGCCACCGCCTGGGCCTCGAGTACCACGGTGTACTTCCCGGGGCCGAGCGCCGCGGGTGCGCGGCTGAGGGCGGCCTTCCCGATCGCCCGACGGGCCAGATCGGCCGGTGACCGGGTCCGCTTCCAGTCGTTGTGGACGGTGCCCGCCCAGCCGGAACCGGTTCCGTCCGGTGTCCGGACGGTGAGGCCATGACCGGCGAGACTCGACAGATGATAGGTGAAGAGCCCCGCCGAGTTCGCGATGGCCACCGCGCTCACCTCGCGGGTAATGAAGCCGGCGGGACTGAGTCCCGCGTCGCGCGCGGCCTCGAGCACCACGCCAGCCGCACGGGCCCGCTCCTTTCCATCGAGCTTGACCGTCGCCCGGGCCAGCGCCGGAACCTCGATGACCGGCTGCGGCCCGACGAGCGGCATCATCTCCGGATCCTCCGGGGCGAGGCGGGCCATCTTCTCGCTCGCCTCGACGGCGCGCCGCAGGGATTGGTCGTCGAACCGGTTGGTGGTCCCGCTCGCGCTGCGCCTGGCGAACCGGGAGGTGACGGTCAATCGGGCGTTCCAGACGTCGCCGGAGGTCGTCACCCCGTCCACGGCGGAGCGAGTGTTGCCCGTCAGGCCCGAGGTGAGCGACACCTGGCACCCCTCCGCGTTCGACAGCTCGAGCACCCGCCGCGTCAGCCGTCGCGCCTCGTCGCGTGTGAACCACTCAGGCATCGGTGCCCCCGGTGTTCAGCACGTTGACGTTGCGGAACCGGGCCGGCACGCACCCATGGCTCACCGCATTGATCTGTCCCGGCTGGCCCTTGCCATCGTACCGGCTGCCGTTGATGGCATAGGAGCGGGGGCCGCCGATCATGTCCATGCTGTTCCAGAAGTCCAGGGTGCGCGCCTGGTAGGCCCCGTCTTTCAGCATCCCGGCCACCTTTCCGCGCTTCACCTCGTAGAGCGCCTGGCCGGTGAACTGGAAGTTGTAGCGCTGCTGGTCGATCGAGAACGACGAGTCGCCGACGACGAGAATACCGTGGTCGGTCGCCGCGACGAGGTCATCGAGCACCAGGTCCTGGTCTCCCGGCAGCAGCGAGATGTTGGGCATCCGCTGAAACTGGATGTGGCCCCAGGACTGCGCGTAGCTGCACCCGTGCGAGCGGGTCCGGCCGGTCAGGGGACGGATCAGCTCCACCTGGTCGCGGGTGGTCTGGTAGTCCACCACGATGCCGTTGCGGATCAGGTGGTAGGTCTCGGGGGCGACCCCGTCGTCGTCCCAGCCGCACGCGGCCAGCGTGCCTTCCTGCGAGCGGTCGCCCTGGATGTTCATGAACTCCGGCCC
>DASWBQ010000210.1:0-4324 GCA_036390535.1 Gemmatimonadales bacterium
GGCGGGCGCCCGATCGAGCCCCGGCGCGGCTGCCCCCGAGAGGGATGGAGCGGAAACCCACCCTTCGAGCGATGGAGAACTGCGGGGCGTGCCCCTACCGTTCTCTGGGGAGCCGCATTGGCTCCCCGATCCATCACCGGCAAGGATTCCATGCGTATGTCACACAGTTCCATGTATCTGGCCCTCGTGCTCCTCGCGGGCTGCGCCACCAAGACCCAGACCGGGGCCGTGATCGGGGCCGCGGGGGGTGCCGCGGTCGGCGGGGCCATCGGCGCCGCGACCGGTTCCACGGCGAAGGGCGCCATCATCGGGGCCGTGGTCGGTGGGGCCGCCGGCGCCATCATCGGCTCGCAGATGGACAAGCAGGCCAAGGAGCTGGAGCAGAACATCAAGGGCGCCAAGGTCGAGCGGGTGGGAGAGGGCATCCAGGTGACCTTCGCCTCCGGGCTGCTCTACGACTTCGACTCCGACGTGGTGCGACCGGAGGCGAAGACGAACCTGCGCGAGCTGGCCGCCAGCCTCGAGAAGTACCCCGGCTCCAACCTCCTGATCGTGGGCCATACCGACCAGCTCGGCGGGATGGCCTACAACCAGTCGCTGTCGGAGCGGCGCGCCATCGCCGCGGCGACCTACTTGATCACCCAGGGAGTGAGCGGGGCCCGCATCGCGACCCGCGGGATGGGCGAGTCCGAGCCGGTCGCCCTGAACGAGACGGAAGCCGGCCGGCAGGCCAACCGGCGGGTGGAGGTGGCGATCTTCGCCAGCGAGGCCACCCGGGCCGCAGCGATGAAGCCGTAGGCCGAACGAAGCCCGGGCCGCGGCCATGAAGCCGCGGCCCGGGCGCCGTGCCGGGAGACCCGCGGCTACTTCCCCAGGTGCTTCTCGACCTTGCCGAACTCTTCCTGGACCTTGCCGGCCACCTTCTCGACCTTGCCCTCCGCCTCAAGCTCGGGATCGTCGATGAGATCGCCCACGCCTTCCTTGAGCCCGCCCTTCATCCGGCGCAGAATGCCCTTCGTCTGGTTCCTGGTACTGGCTTTCATGCCGTACTCCTCATGTCGGTTGTTGGGTAAAGCCGGCGCCGGTCAGCGGGCGCCGCGCTGGAACAGCATCACGGGAATCGTCTTCCCCATGATCCTGGCGTCCTGCCACACGCTGGCGGTCCCGATGTAGGCCAGGTCGTGCCGGACCTTGAGGTGCACGTCCGCGAGCGAGGCGTCGTACGGCAGGCTGACCTGCGCGTGACCGGTGATGCCGGGCAGCACCTGGTGGCGCTGCTGGTATCGCGGGATTTCCTGCCGCAGGCGGGCCACGATCTCCGGCCGCTCGGGCCGCGGCCCGACGAGGTTCATGTCGCCGGCCAGCACGTTCCAGAGCTGCGGCAGCTCATCCAGCCGGTAACGTCGCAGCGTCCGGCCGATCCAGGTCACCCGGGGGTCGTCCTGCGCCGCCCAGACCGCCCCGGTGGCCTGTTCGGCGTCAACCGTCATCGTCCGGAACTTGCAGATCGTGAAGAGCCGGCCGCCGAGATCGCCGAGTCGCTGCGGAATGCGCGACCGGCCGCCGTCCACCCGCCGCCGGTCGAGTCCGACCCGGGTCTGCAGGTAGAAGACCGGACCCGGGGACGTGAGCTTGATCAGGATCGCGATGATCAGGAAGACCGGCGCCGTGAGCACGAGGAGAACGGCGGAGGCGGCGACGTTCAAGAGACGCCTCGGCATGTCACTGGAGGGCGGCCACCACGCGTTCATCGTGGATCCTGACGCTGGGCCGGCCGCTCCGCGGCCTCGGCCAGGAGCTGCTGAACCCGGGCCCAGAGGTCGGGCCGGATGCTGAGTTCGAAATTCGACTTGCCGAGCAGCTGCGCGATCGCGCCCGTATCGAGCCCGGCGATCCGGGCCTCCTCGATGACTGCCGCGAAATGGATGCGGGCTTCACGGATCATCCGGCCGAAGGGCGCGAAGCCCTCGCGGCGATCGCCGAGAGCCAGCGCGAGCAGGTAGAGATCGCGGGCGCCGTCCAGCCGATTTCCGAGGTAATCCCGGGCGTCGGGTGGCAGAGTCTCGGGCTGGAGCAGCTCCTCGTTTGCCACGGTTGTGTGCGTCTTCGTTGTCATAGCCAAGTGTACCCGGCCTGCCGGGGCGTCCCTATCCATCGATGGAGTGGATTAGGAGCTACCTCAGGAGTAGAGTTGTCGTAACCATGCCACATCGACTCTGACGATGAACCTCCCCCGCTGCGGCTCGACGGCCGCGCTGGCGCTCCTCTGCCTGGCGCCTGTTCCTGCCGTCTCGCAGCAAGCGACCTACGACGCCTACCACGCCGGCGTCCGCTTCCTGGAGTTGACGGCTGATTCGGGATCCTGCTCGGTCCGCCGCAAGGACATCGCCGCCAACCGCTGGGAGGCTCCACGACAGGTGCGGGACTGTCGGTTCGAGGGTGACACCGCACTGGGGGTCACCGGCGGGATCGCACGGGTGATGACGCGGCTCCCCGAACTGGGAGCGATCCCGTGGGCCACGCTCAAGGCGGTCGGCTGGCCCGACGAGGCCACCGTCTTCGTGCCTCGCGGGGAACGAGGGGCGACGGTAGCCGGCCGTCCGGTCAGCGCCACTCGCTGGGCCGTACGGGACGCTTCGTTTCCGATCGACCTGGTCATCGGCCCGGGCAACACCGTCATCGCCGCCTCCGACCTGCGGCGTGACCTGGTGCTGGTCCGCCAAGGGTATGAGGACCTCACGACCGTGGGGCGCTGGCAGGGAGCCGGCGTATCGCAGCCCACGCACGGGTATCGCACGCTCGGCAAGCAGATGGTGCCCGCGAAGGACGGAGTCGGGCTGGCGACGCTGGTCTACCTGCCGGATGGGCCACCGCGGGAGCGCTTTCCGACCATCCTGATCCGGACGCCCTACGGCATTTCAGATGTGGTCCGCGAGTTCTGGCACTACCCCGTGCGGGGATACGCCCTGGTGGTGCAGGCCGCCCGGGGCACCGCCTTCTGGGACCCGGCCCACCGTTCAGAGGGGACCTGGGGCGACTGGCGCAACGAAGCGCCCGACGGCGCCGCCACCCTGGAGTGGATCACCAGGCAGCCCTGGTCCAACGGCGACATCTGCATGCAGGGAGGCTCCTACCTCGGCTACACCCAGTGGACCGCGACGATGGCGGGGAACCCGGCGCTCAAGTGCATCATCCCCGAGGTTTCGATGGGGACGGTGTTCAGCGACCAGCCCTACTGGGGCGGCGGGTTCGTGCAGGGCACGGCCTACTACGTCTTCTGGATGCTGAACCGGCCGATCCGCCCGGGAGTGAGCTGGACCGAGATCATGCACCACCGGCCGCTGATGACGCTCGACGAGTTCGCGACCGGCCAGGACATTCCGCAGTGGAACGCGATGCTCCAGCACTGGCGCAACGACGCCTACTGGCAGCCCCAGGACTGGTACAACGTGAGCGTCCCCCGGACGTTCGCCTCCTTCCACATCAGCGGCTGGTTCGATGACGACCTTCCCGGGACCCGCAGCAACTGGGAGCTGATGCGACGCACCGGCACCGCCCCCCGGCGGCTGATCCTCGGCCCGTGGAAACATGGCTACAACGCCGACCGGGCCCTCAACGGCATCAGGTTCGGCGAGGACGCGGTCCGCGGGGACATCCGACTGCTCCAGCAGATGTGGCACGACCGCCACCTCAAGGGGATGCAGAACGGGGTCGAGGGGCCGGCGGTCGAGTACTTCCTGCTGGGAGCCAACCGGTGGCGGACCGCGACGGACTGGCCGCCTCCCGAGGCCCAGTCCCAGCCGTGGTACTTCCACAGCGATGGGGAGGCGAACCGGACCCTCTCGTCCGGCCGCCTCACGACGCAGGCGCCGCAGGGCGTCGAGCCACCTGACGCCTACGCCTACGACCCGGCCCACCCGGTCCGCAACTGGATGAGCTTCGACCTGATGGAGCAGTGGGAAGACCAGCAGACCTGGCCGTACGACTTCCAGGACATCGAGTCCCGGCCCGACGTGGTCACCTACACCACCGGGCCGCTCGAGGCCGACGTGACGGTGGCGGGAGACCTGCGCCTGGTGCTCTACGCCTCGACCGACGCGAAGGACACCGACTGGTGGGTCCATGTGTCGGACGTGGGCCCGGACAACCGCTCGATCCGGCTCACCACGGGGGTGCTCCGGGCCCGGTTCCGGAACCGGGACGACCCGGCGCACGGGGCCTTCGGCTCGAACTACGAGAAGGAGGAGCTGCTCTCGGGCAACCTCGACGACGTGGTGCGCTACGACATCACGCTTCGCCCGATCGCCAACACCTTTCGGAAGGG
>DASWBQ010000211.1:0-3036 GCA_036390535.1 Gemmatimonadales bacterium
CCTGGGCCGCCGCGGGGCCGGTCCCGAGAAGGACCGCGAATGGCAGCGCCACCGCCGTGCGGCGTGTCCAGCCCGTCGAGAAAGGGATCCGGAAGGACATCGGTACGCCCCTGGGACGAAAGCCGACTGCCTAGTTCCCGATTGATTCTGAAGGGTCCAATGTCAGGATATTCGAAGTCCGTCATCTCAGCGTCATATGTGAGTCATCTCCCGGAAGAATCGCGGCTTACTGCTGGACGGCCTGCGCGGCTGGGTGCATCTTGAGTTGTTCCCATGCCTCCCGTTCCTGAGGGCCTCGCTGCCGCGCTGTCGGACCGCTATCGGCTGGAGCGGGAGCTGGGGGCGGGCGGCATGGCCACGGTCTACCTGGCCGAAGACCTCAAGCACCGCCGCCAGGTGGCCATCAAGGTGCTGCGGCCGGACCTGGCCCAGGCCATCGGGCCGGAGCGGTTCCTGCGCGAAGTGGGGATCGCGGCCCGGCTCAGTCACCCCCACATCGTCGGGCTGATCGACTCCGGGGAGGCGGCGGGCTTCCTCTACTACGTGATGTCCTACATCGAGGGCATCTCGCTGCGCCAGAAGCTGCAGCGGGAGGGCGAGCTGCCGATTCCGGAAGCGGTGCGGATCCTCCGCGACATCGCCGAGGCGCTGGGGCACGCTCACGGGCAGGGCGTGGTGCACCGGGACATCAAGCCCGAAAACGTGATGCTGGCCGGGCGGCACGCGCTAGTGATGGATTTCGGGGTGGCCAAAGCGGTGGGGGAGGCGGGGAACAGCAGCGCGCTGACGAGCGCGGGGATGGCGCTGGGGACACCGGCCTACATGGCGCCGGAGCAGGCGACGGGGGAAGCGCACGTCGATCACCGGGCCGACCTGTACGCCTGGGGGATCGTGGCGTACGAGCTGCTGGCGGGGCAGACGCCATTCGTCCGGAGCACGCCGCAGAAGACGCTGGCGGCGCAGGCGACGGTGGTGCCGGAGCCGGTGACCCACCATCGCGCGAACGTGCCGGGGCTGCTGGGGCAGCTGGTGATGCGGTGCCTGGAGAAGCGGCCGGCGGACCGGCCGCAGAGCGCGGAGGAACTGCTCCAGCAGCTGGACCAGGTGCTGACGCCGAGCGGGGGGACGACGCCGACCGCGACGCAGCCATACCAGTCTGTGGCGGCACGGCGGGCCGGCCGGCGCCGACTCCTGGCTGGGGCGGGGGGCGTGGTGGCCCTCGCCGTACTGGGCGGAGCGGGCTGGCGGTGGTGGCAGGGCCGGGCTGCGCCGATCGTGGCCGACCGGGTGCTGGTCGCCCCGCTTGAGGCGGAGGGAACCGGCTTCGAGTCCGCTGCGGAAAGATGGGCCGCCCTCCCGGGGGCGATCGTGCGAGAGGGCGTCGGGTCACCCGTAGCGGCCGCGACGATCCGGGATCTCGGCGGGAATGTCGCCGGCACTCCGGAGTTGGCGGACCAGCTGGCCCGGCGCACCGGGGCCGGACTGGTGCTGCGGGCGAGGTGCGCGGGACAGGGCGGGGATGCAGCCTGCCAGCTGGAGTTGTTTCGGAGGCCGAGCGGCGCGCTCCGAATCGCGGCCACGGTGCGGGGCGACCCTTTGGCGGGCGACTTCGTGAAGCGGCTGGAGGACCAGGCGCTGGTGCTGCTGTTGCAGCAGGCACGCTGGGGAGATCGCTACCTCTGGGAGGGTGAGTACGTCTCTCCGTCGCTCGAGGCGGTGCGGGCCGATCATCAGGCGGCGGATTTCTTTTTTGCGGGTGACGAGCAGTCGCTGGCGGCGGGTCGGCGGGCGGCGGACCTCGACACGAACTGGACGACAGTCCAGCTCTACATGGCGACGGCCCTGCCCAGGCCATCGATGGACTCGGCGATGAACGCCCTGCTGGCCCGGCCCCGGCTGCCGGAGCGGCAACGCATCCGGGTCTCGGCGACGCGCGCGATGGTGCAGGCCGACTTCGAGCGGGCGTACCAGCTGCTGAGTGAGTACTTCCGACGCGCCGACGAGGGAGCCCTGATCGACTTCCTCCGGGCCGCTCTCTGGACCAACCGGTTCGACGAGGTGCTGTCAGCCGCAGCCTTCGCGGATTCGCTACCGCGACTGGGGCGGATGCAGTGGGAGGTGGCCCGCATCCGATCCATGGCCCTGCACCTCCTGGGCAGGTTCCAGGAGCAACGGCTGCTGAGCGACAGCCTGAAAACTCGGTTTCCCGAGCGGCGGGACGGCTACTTCGCCCACGCGATCCAGGCAGCCGCCGCGCTCGGGGACACGGGCGCAGTGCACCAACTGGTATCGGAATCGGCCGGGGGTCAGCTCACCGGTGCCGGCACGCGGGCCTGGATGGCCGGGCAGGAACTGATGGCCCACGGTCACGCCGCGGCCGGTCGCGCCAAGCTCGACTCCGCCCTGGCGTGGTACCGCCGGTCCCGGCTGGAGCGACAGGATTGGGGCTTGGTCGACAACGAGTTCACGACCCTCGAATGGCTCGACCGACAGGCCGAGGCAGAGGCGCTCGCGGACGTGCTCGTGCGCAGCGCCGTCAGGCCCGAGCTTCGCACCTGTGTTCTACCGGGGCTTCGGGGCCGGCTCGCGGCGCGAGCCGGGCGGCGAGCCGATGCCGAGGTGGCGCTCTCACAGCTCGAGGAGACAGTGGCGCGGTTGCTGGCATGGCCGCGAGAGCGGGCCGACGTGGATTCTGCCGCGAGCCTTGCCGCAGACTGCAAGTACGAGCGTGCCACCATTGCCGCCGCACTCGGCGACCGGGAACTGGCGGCGCGGCTGTTGCGCGAAGCCCGGCGTCCGCCGATGTCCCACCTTGCCGAGACCTACCTGCTGCACCGGGATCCGTACTTCGCCGGGCTGTGGGACTACCCGCCGTTCCGGGAACTCATCGCTCCACGCTGAAGCAGCCCCGATGGTTCTAGGCGCCGATGATCTCGTTCAATCCCTCGACGACCAGGGCGAGTTCCCGACCACCTCTATCACTGGTGGAACGCGGTCGGGAAGGCCAGGAACTGCAAGGAGCTCCCGGGCCTGACG
>DASWBQ010000212.1:0-13008 GCA_036390535.1 Gemmatimonadales bacterium
GGGGGGCCACCAGCGCATCCCACGGTCAGCAGGACGCCAACGACGAGGACCCGGTGTCTCATTCGATCCGATCTCCCTTCCTGCTTCTGCTGTTCGGCCTCGTGCTGGCCCGCCCGGGCCAGGCGCAGGAACCCGGGGCCGGCACCGTCGAGACCCTGCTCCGAAGGATGACGCTGCCGGACAAAGCCGCCCAGCTGGTCATGCCGTGGGTGGGTGGAGGGTACTCCGCCTACGACGACCCGGGGCTGGAGCGGGTGAGCCGCTGGGTCGATTCCCTCCACGTCGGCGGGGTGGTGATCTCCATCGGGTCCCCGCTCGACATCGCGGCACGACTCAATCACCTGCAGCGTCTGGCTCCCCTTCCCCTGCTGGTGGCATCCGATCTCGAGGGGGGCACGGCGTTCCGGTTCACTGGCGGTACCGGCTTCCCCACCAATATGGGGGTGGGGGCCACCGGTCGCGACGACTACGCGAAGGCCATGGGCCGGATCACCGCGCTCGAGGGACGCGCCGTCGGCGTGCACGTCACCTTCTCGCCGGTCGCGGACGTCAACAACAACCCGGACAACCCGATCATCAACACCCGCTCCTTCGGCGAGGACCCCGCCCTGGTGGCCCGGATGGTGGCCGCGCAGGTTCGCGGCACCCACGACGGCGGGATGCTGGCGACCGCCAAGCACTTCCCCGGGCACGGCGATACCGACACGGACTCGCACCTGGCGCTGCCCGTGGTGGCAGCCGACTGGGCCCGGCTCTCCGCGGTCGAGCTGGTGCCGTTCCGGGCGGCGATCGCCGCGGGTGTCGACCTGGTGATGTCGGCGCACATCGCCCTCCCGGGCATCGACTCCGGGCTGACCCGGCCCGCGACGATGGTGCCCAGCATCCTGACCGGGATTCTCCGCGACTCGCTGGGATTCCGCGGGCTGATCGTGACCGACGCGCTCGACATGGGCGGCGTGGTGGGGAGCTACGGCCCCGGGGAGGCCGCGGTACAGGCCCTGGTGGCGGGAACCGACATCGTGCTCATGCCGACCGATCCGGTGGTCGCGGTCAACGCGGTCGTCGACGCGGTGCGGACCGGCCGGGTGTCGGAGTCCCGGATCGACGCCTCGGTCCGGAAGCTCCTTGCCCTCAAGGAAAACCTCGGCTTGTACCGCCAGCGAACCGTCAACCTCGACAGCGTGCCCGCAGTCGTCGGACGGAGGGAGCATTCCGCCCTCGCGGCCGATGCCAGTGCCGAGTCCCTGGTGCTGCTCAAGGATGCCGGCCTGCTCGACTCTCTGGCCAACGGAAGGCGACGGATCGCCGTCGTGGCGTATGGAGAGGGAAGCGGCAGCTCCGTGGGCAGCGTCCTGTCGGCCGACCTCCGCCAGGCCGGCCACGAGGTGACGATGGTGCGGCTCTCGCCCGCCAGCGGGCCGGCCAGCTACGACTCGGCGGGAACGATCGCCGCTGAGCGCGATTTCGCGGTGTTCGCCGTTGCGGTGCGGGCCCGGGAGACTGCCCGGAGCGTCGCGATGCCGGTCGCACTCGCGTCGCTGATCAGCGCGGCCGGGGCGCGCGGGGCGCTCCTCTCCTTCGGCTCACCGTACCTGATCACCCAGACCCCGGACGTCGGCACCTACCTCCTGGCCTGGGTGACGAACCCGCTGACGGAACGAGCCGCTGCCGAGGCGCTCCAGGGCGCCGCGGTCACCGGCCGGCTGCCGGTGGCCATTCCTCCGCTGTGGCGGGTCGGGGACGGGATCCAGCGGCAGGGCAGCCGGTGAGGGCCATCCTCGTTGCCCTGACGGTCGCCGTGGCCTGCGCCCCGCTGGCTCCGCCGGCGCCGGTCGGCCCCGCGTGCCAGGGTCCGTGTCTCTGGACCCGGCTGGCGGACGTGGTGGATTCCGGCATTGCCGCGGGCGCCGCTCCGGGCGCGGTAATCGCCGTCAGCAGCCGGGGCGTCCGCTACGTCCACGGCACCGGGCAGCTGGGCATCGGTGACACGACGCGCCCGGGACCTGGCACCGTCTACGACCTGGCCTCGCTCACGAAGGTCGTTGCCCTGACCACCGGCATCATGTTCGCGGTGGAAGAAGGCCGCATCAGCCTGGAGGACCCGGTCAGCCACCACGTCGCCGCCTTCCGGGGCGGTCCGCGGGATTCGGTCACGATCCGCCACCTGCTCACGCACAGCAGCGGGCTGCCGGCACACCGCCGGCTCTGGGAACTCTCGCCGGACCGGTCGGGCGCGCTGGCGGTGGCCGCCGCCACGCCCCTCGACACTGTCCCCGGCGCCCGGACGGTCTACTCCGACATCGGCGCGATCGTGCTGACGCAGGCGCTGGAGCACGCCTACCAGGAGAGGATCGACAGCCTGCTGTCCCGGCGGCTGTTCACGCCCCTGGGGATGTCGAGCACCCGGTACCTGCCGCCGCCGTCGTGGCTCCCCAGGATCGCGCCGACCGAACGCGATCCGTGGCGGGGCCGCATGCTGCGCGGCGAGGTGCACGACGAAAACGCGTCCTGGCTTGGTGGCGTGTCCGGTCACGCCGGCCTGTTCGCCACCGCGGACGATCTGCTCCGGTTCGGGGAGTGGCTGCTGGCGCAGCGGGCCGGCCGATCCCGCGTGAAGCCCTGCCCGGCGCTGTCCCCTGCCACCGTCGGCGAATTCTCCCGGCGCCAGGAGATCGTTCCGGGCTCCAGTCGGGCGCTGGGCTGGGATACGCCTTCACCCGGGAGCAGCGCCGGAGCCCTTCTCTCCGCCATGAGCTTCGGGCATACCGGTTTCACGGGGACCTCGATCTGGATCGATCCCGCCCGGGACCTGGTTGTCGTCCTGCTCACCAACCGGGTCCATCCGACGCGTGACAACCCGCGCCTGGGGCCCCTGCGCGGCGCCGCCGCCGACCGGGCGGTGCAGCTGACCGGGGAACTTTCCGGCCCCGGGATTCGTTGACATTCCTGTTCGGTTATGTAATCGTTCAGTCAGCAGCACCGTGTCACCCGGGACTGGGAGCCAGAGATGAGCAGCACACAGCAGGACACCGGCATCAGCATCACCCTCACCGACGCCGCCGCGGGCGAGGTCCGCAAGTTCATGTCGGCTGACGACGTACCCTCCGAGACGGCCGGCCTTCGGGTGGCGGTCCTGCCGGGGGGTTGCAGCGGCTTCAAGTACAGTCTCAACATCGAGGAGGCCCCGGCCGAGGACGATCTGGTCTTCGACCTCAGCGGCATCCGGGTCTTCGTCGACGGGTTCAGCCTGCAATACCTCAACGGCGTGACGATCGACTACGTCACCTCGATGCAGGGGTCGGGCTTCACCTTCCACAACCCGAACGCGACGGGCGGCTGCGGCTGCGGGAGTTCGTTCAACGCGTAGGCGGAGTGGCTGAGCAGCGGAGGGGCGGAGAGCCAATGCGCACGTCCCCTCCCCTCCTTGAGGGCGACCCCACCGGTCGCCCTCGTTGCTTGGCGAGACCCCGGGCTCTTCCCTCCGCCCCTCCGCCGCTCCGTCCCTCCGCAGCATGACCCCCCTCGACCTCGGCGTGATCGTCGCCTACTTCGCGGCGACCCTCGGACTCGGCCTCTGGGTCACCCGCGGACAGCGGACCTCCGGTGACTACTTCCTCGGCGCCCGGGATCTTCCGGCATGGGCCGTCCTGCTGTCGATCGTGGCCACCGAGACATCGGCCCTCACCGTCATCTCCATCCCCGGCATCGGCGCCCGCAGCGACCTCGGCTTCCTCCAGCTGACGTTCGGCTACCTGCTGGGCCGGATGGCAGTCGCGGCCTGGCTGCTGCCGGGATATTTCCAGGGACACCAGGAGACGGCATACGCGCGGCTCGAATCGCGCTTCGGCGGAGGGACCCGGCGCCTGGTGTCGGCTTCGTTCCTGGTCACCCGGCTGCTGGGTGACGGCGTCCGGGTGTTCGCCGGCGCCATTCCGCTTTCCCTGGTGACGGGGTGGAGCATCCCGCTGGCGATCGTGGTAATGGGAGTGGTCACCCTCGCCTATACCTGGGCCGGCGGGCTCAAGGCGGTGGTCTGGGCCGACGTGATCCAGCTGGGGATCTATGTGGCCGGCGGCCTGGCGGCGCTCGGCATCGCCTGGTCGCTGGCCGGTGGGGCCGAGGCCGCGCTGGCCCTTGCACGCGAGGCAGGCAAGCTCCGGATCCTCCACCTGCAGGTCTCGCTGAGCGACACCTATACTCTGCTCGGAGGGCTGGTCGGGGGCGCGATGCTGAGCGCCGCATCCCACGGCACCGACCATCTGATCGTCCAGCGGCTGCTCGCCACCCGGTCCCTGCGTGACGCCCGGATCGCGCTGGTTGGATCCGGGGTGGTTGTGATCGGACAGTTCCTCCTCTTCCTGCTGGCGGGATCGGCCATCTGGGCCGCCGGGCTCGCCCCGGCGGATACCCGACCCGACGCGATCTTCCCGGCGTTCATCCTGCAGCATCTTCCGACCGGCATCCGAGGCCTCGTCGTGGCCGGCATCCTGGCCGCGGCGATGAGCACGATCAGCTCCTCCCTCAACGCGCTGGCCTCCTCCACCACCCACGACTTCTACGCGCCCTGGACCGGGCGGTCGGACCCGGGCCACCTGCTCCGCGTCGGCCGGGTCGTGACGCTGGCATGGGGAGGCATGCTGGTCGGTGGCGCCCTGGCCTTCTGGGCCTTCACCGACGTCGGCACGCCGGTTGTCGAGCTGGCGCTCTCCGTCGCGTCGATCACCTACGGTCCGCTCCTGGGTACCTACCTGCTCGCGGGACGGTGGCCACGGGCTCGTGGCCGCGACATCGTGATGGCGACGGTGACGACCCTGGTGGTGATGCTGTCCGTGGTACTGGCCGGACGGCTGGCAAGTGCCGGCATCCTGCCAGCGCTCGCCCCCCTGGGCAGGCTGGCCTGGCCCTGGTACGTGCCACTGGGCACAACTCTCACGGTCGTGACCGGCGTCCTCTCGAGCTATCTCCCCAGACGGAGCAATTCATGAGCATCGTGGTCGGCGTAGACGCCGGTGGGACCCGGACCGTGGCGGTGGTTGCCGAGGGGGAGCGTCACCTGGCGCGCGCTGAGGGCCCGTCCGGGGCCGTGCGACCGGGGCGCGCCATGGCGGCGGCCGGCACGATCGCGACCGCGGTCCGCGCCGCCCTGGTCCAGACCGGTCGGGTGCGGGGAGACGTCCTGGTGGTCGGTGCCTCGGGGGTCGGGCGGGAGGATGAGCTGCAGGCGCTGCGCGACGCGCTCCGGATGGAAGCGCTGGCCGGGCAGCTGGTGGTCACAACCGATATCGAGATCGCCCTCGTCGCCGCGTTCGGCGACGGCCCCGGCATTGTCCTGCTGGCCGGGACCGGCAGCTTCGCGGTCGCTCGCACCACCGACGGGTCGAAGCGCCGCCAGGGCGGCTACGGCTGGCGGATGGGCGATGAGGGGAGTGCCTACGCCGTCGGGGAGGCCGCCCTCCGCGCAGTCGCGCGCGCCGAGGATGGACGCGGACCCGCCACGGTGCTCTCTCAGGCCATGCGTCAGCAGACCCGGAGCGGCTCCTTCAACGACCTGGTCCGCTGGTCGGTGTCCGCGACGCCCACGGAAGTCGCCGCCCTCGCGACCGCCGTCCTCGAGGCCTCGGACGCGGGGGACGCCGTCGCTGCCGCGATTCTTGGGGAGGCGGCCGGGGCGCTCGCGGGCCTGGTCGCGGGCCTGCCGCATGGGGTCCCGGACGGGCCCGCCGTGCCGGTCGCCCTGGCCGGCGGCCTCCTGACCCAGGCAACCTACCGGGCCGCGGTGCGAAAGGCGCTGGACCAGCTGACCGGCGTCGTGGCCATCGACCGACTCGTGGATCCGGTCGCGGGGGCCCTCGAGATCGGCCGCCGGACAACGGCCGGCTAGCCGACCGGGCGATTCCCCAGCCGGGAGTGCCGGTACCCGTACAGGAAGTAGATCACCAGCCCCACCACCATCCATGCCCCGAACCAGACCCAGGTCTTGGTCGGCAGCTGCAGCATCAGGTAGAGACAGGCCACCACGGAGATCAGTGGCGTCCAGGGAGCGCCAGGCACCCTGAAGGGTCTGTGGCGGTCGGGATCGGTGCGCCGGACCACGAGGACACCGATGCAGACCAGGATGAACGCAAACAACGTCCCGATATTGGTCAACTCGACGATCTCCGCGATGTTGGCGAAGGAGGCCGGGATGGCGACGAAGACGCCGGTGAGAATGGTGCCGACGTGCGGGGTGCGGTACTTGGGGTGCACCTTGGCGATCCAGCCGGGCAGGAGCCCGTCGCGGGCCATCGACATGAAGATCCGAGGCTGGCCGAGCTGGAACACCAGGAGCACGCTGCCCATCGCCATCACCGCTCCGAAGGAGACGATGAATCGTGAGGCGTTGAGGAGCCAGGCGGGGCCGTCAGCGAACTGCAGCGCGGTGACGATCGGCTCGGCCGTGCCGAGGTTCTTCCAGGAGGTCATCCCGGTCATCACCAGCGCGATGACGACGTAGAGCACCGTGCAGATCGCCAGGCTCATGATGATGCCGAACGGCATGTCCTTGCCTGGGTCCTTGGTCTCCTCGGCAGCTGTCGAGACGGCATCGAACCCGATATAGCTGAAGAAGATGATGGCGGCGCCGGCGCCGATGCCGGCAAGGCCATTCGGCGCAAAGCCACCCTGCGCCGGATCGGCCCAGTTGGACGGGTTGATCATGAAGACGCCCACGGCCACGAAGAAGAGGATGATCCCCACCTTCAGGGCCACCATGGCGTTGTTCCAGTTGGCGGACTCGCGGATGCCCTTCACCAGCACGATGGTGAGCACCGCGACGGATGCGAAGGCCGGCACGTTGGCGATGAAGGGGACCCCAAAGAGACGGGGCGCGCTGGCGACCGCTGACGCCAGGTAGGCGTTGCTCGGGTCGGTCGCTCCGGCGGCCACGGCCCGGGCCGCCGCGAAGGCACTCCGGTAATCGGTCGCGAGCCAGGCCGGGATCTGGACGCCAAGGTGGCTTACGAACTCGCGGAAGTACCCGGACCAGCTGATGGCGACGCCGATGTTCCCGACGGCGTACTCGATGATGAGGTCCCAGCCGATGATCCAGGCGACCAGCTCGCCCAGGGAGGCGTAGGAATAGGTGTAGGCCGACCCCGCGACCGGGACCATCGAGGCGAATTCGGCGTAGCAGAGCGCGGCGAATCCGCAGGCAACCGCGGTGAGCAGGAAGGAGAGGACGATCGCCGGGCCGGCGCCCGGGCGGGCCGCGTCGCCGACGATGGCCGTCCCCGTGGTGGCGAAGACGCCCGCCCCGATCGTGGCACCGACCCCGAGGGCGGTCAGGTGCCACTTGTTGAGGGACCGTTTGAGGCCGCCCCGCTCCGCGATGTCGTTCTCGCAGTCCGCGATCGTCTTCGTGCGCCACAGCTGGTTCATGCCGTCGCTCCGCGCGTAGGGGTCGCCCGGGCGGGGGACGGCACCCGGTCAGAACGTGACCGTGACCGTCGTAGTGCCCGGCACTGCCTGGCCGTCCGGTCCCCGGGCGGGGCGGAACCGGTAGTTGCGCATCGTTTCAACGAATTTCTTCTGGAAGCCGCGGTCGTCGAGCGGCTGATCGAGCACGACCCGCTCGACCCGTCCCTCGACGTTGACCCAGAAGGTAACTGCGACCGTGCGCCCCCGCATCGCCTTGGGGTAGTCGAGCGGCGGCAGGATGAGCTGGCGGGGCTCGGGTGGAACGGCCCGCCCGGACCCGGTGCCGACGCCGCCCCCCGATCCGGAGCCCGACCCCGGGCCGGTTCCCGACCCCTGGCCCGTCCCGGTGCCGCTTCCGGCGCCGCCCCCTGAGCCGGTCCCGCCGCGCCCCGGGGACGCCGCGGAGGAGGAGTCGACCACCGGCGCGGTCACCACCGGTTCCGGAGCCACCGGCGGCACCACCTCCGCCGGCGGCGTCACCGGCACCGGGGCGGGCGGCGGAACGGGGGGCTCGCTGCGGGCGGCCTGAGGGGCCCGATAGGCGGGCATGGTGACCACATGAATGCTGCCGCCCCCGCCCCCACCGCCTCGCCTGGCGGGATCGGGGCCCTCGCGGGCAGCCTCCTGCCAGGCGGCCAGGCCGCGCCACTGCGCGAAGACCAGCAGTCCGACCAGAACGAAGTGGAGGAGTACCGAGGCGACCCCGGGCCACCCCGAGCGGCGAGGCGGCGGCAGGAGGAGCGACAGGGGCCGGGCGGGACGGGCCATCGGGACGCTGGGAACGGGCGGCACGGAGACCATACGGGGCGCGGTCCCGGATGGTTCCGCGCCCCGTCGGTTCCGGCGTGGGCCGGGCGTCAGGTCTGCGGGGTGAACCCGATGACCTGAATCCCGGCGCCGCGCGCGATGTCCATCGCCTCGATGATCTCCTGGAAGATGCGATCGGGCGCGGACTTGATGAACAGCAGCTTGGCCGGCCGGTTGTCGTAGATCGCGTGGATCTGGGTGTCCAGCTGATCCTTGGGCACCGGCTGGGTGTTGATGGCGTAGCCGCCGTCGGCCGTCAACTCGAGCACGATCTGCGTCGACGGCGCGTTGCTGGCCGCGGCCGTTTCGGGCGGCGGCACCTGGACCTCCAGGACCTGACGTGCCAGCGGCTGCGAGATCATGAAGATGATCAGCAGCACCAGCATGATGTCGATCATGGGGATCACGTTGGGCTCGGATGAAACCTGGCCCGCGACGTTTCCTCCTCCACCGGCCATGGTCGTCTACTCCTTCTTCTTGGTGCTGCCGAAGAGGCCTTCGCCCTCGGCCTTGACGTCGGTCACCGCCGCCATGACGCGGACGCCGGAGCGCCGCGCGATCTCGACTGCTTCCTGGATCTTCGAGAACTTCAGGTTCTGGTCCGCCCGGAAGAACAGGATCTTGTCGTCGGGCCGGGCCGCGTAGATCGAGGTCAGCTGATCCTCGAGCACCTCGGTCGCGATCGGCGCGCCGTTGATGAAGTAATGACCCGTCTGGTCGATCCCCAGCACGATCTCCCCCTCCCCCTCCGGGCTCGGGGTGAGGTTGGTGCCACGGGGCATCGTCGCCTTGAAGCCCGACGCGATCAGGGGCGTCACGATCATGAAGATGATCAACAGCACCAGCATGACGTCGATCATCGGGATGACGTTCGGCTCCGACTTGACCGCAGTCGTGCCTGCTTGATTAACTGATGTGCCCACTGCCGGTCACCGCCTTCTGGGCCTGGAACTCCTTGGTGAAGATGGAGCGCCCGAACTCGCTGCCGACGCTCTTGATGAGGTAGTCGATCAGCTCCTTGGAAGAGTGGGTCATCTCGGCGGTGAGATACTCGATCTTGGTGGTGAAGTAGTTGTAGAACCACACCGCCGGGATCGCCACCAGGAGGCCGAGCGCCGTCGTGATGAGCGCCTCGGCGATACCGCCCGCGATGCCCGCCAGGCCGCCGGAGGCGCCCTGCGACGACATCGCCGTGAAGGCCGCCACGATGCCCATGGTGGTGCCGAGAAGGCCGACGAAGGGAGCGGTCGAGCCCACCGACGCCAGGATGCCGAGGCCGCGCTTGAAGTCGGTCAGTTCGAGGAGCATCTGCCGCTCCACGGCCCGCTCGGCCGAGTTGATGTCGGCGGCGGTGATCGTGGCCCGGTCACGAAGCAGCGGCTTCACCTCGGAGAGGGCGCCGCCCAGCACCTTGGCGACGTGGCTCTTCTGGTTCTTCTCGGCGAGGGCGATGGCCTGGTCCAGCTGCTCTTCCTGAATGGCGCGGGAGAACGCGGGGGCGAACTTCCGGGTGGCGCTGGTGGTCCGGCTGAAGTGGATCAGCTTCCGGATCGCCACCGTCACCGACATCAGCGACATGAAGAGCATGACGAACACGATACCGCGGGCGAAGGACCCCGCGTGTCCCCACAGTTCCATCAGATCAACACCCATGGTACCCCCTCACGAATAGAGATGTAGGATTCAACCAACGCGCTATTGCCCGATATTGAACGAGATCGCCTGCTGGACCAGCTGCCGGACCGCCTGTCCCCGGATCCGGGCCGGCTTGAATACGGCCTTCATGATGGCCTCCCGGGCCGGCTCCTCGAACGCCTTATTGGAGCTGCGGAGCACCTTCCACGAGGACGGCTCGGCGTGGCCGGTCGTGTCGACGACGTACTGCACCTCCACCCGGCCGGCGATGCCGGCGGACTGCATCACGGGCGGATACCGCGGCTTCGGCGCCGAGATGATGCTGACGGGATCGTCGACCTCGGCCTCGAGGAAGGTCTCGGCGGCCACGTCGACCGGGCCGACCCCGCCGACGACGCCGGTGGCGATACCGCCCTCGACGCCCTTGCCGGTGAAGTCACGTGCGTCGAACCGCTCGTTCAGGTTGACGGGCGGAATCTCCTTCGGGATCTGGTCCGGGGCCACGACGGTCTGGAACCCCATCGGCGGCGGGTTGGCCGTGACGATGGCATCCGGCGGCGGCGGGACGTTCTCAGGGGGCGGCGGCGGCTCCGGGGGCTTCAGGAACACCATGGTGGTGTCCTGCAGGATCTCCTTGAGCTGCTCGGCAGCGCCGGTGGTTGCCTTCACTGCCCCGAGGATCAGGAGCGCGTGAACGGCCATCGACACCATCGACTGCCACCAGGACTTGAACGTCTTCGGCTTGGACTCGATCAGGTTCTCGAACATTCGGCCTCCCTCCCTGGTCTGTCGCGGACTGCTCGGAATGAATCAACAGCCCCTTCATATCAGGGGACTGACGCGAACATTACAAAACGATTACAGTCGAGTTAGCTGTTGGCGTCAACCGGGACGGACCCGGGAGACCGGGGGAGCACGACCGTGAAAGTGGAACCGCGGCCCGGGCGGCTCTGGACCTCGATCTGCCCCCCGTGGGCTTCTGCGATCCACTGCGTGATCGCCAGCCCCAGCCCGGTACCGGGGGGCGCGCCGGTGCGCGATCGCGCCGGATCGCCCCGCCAGAAGCGGTCGAACACATGGGGAAGGTCGCCGGCGGCGATACCGACGCCGGTGTCCCGCACCTGGATCACGACCCGGTCCCGCCGATCGTCCAGTTCCAGGTGGATCGCCCCCTGCGACGGAGTGTACTTGACCGCGTTGGTGGTCAGGTTGAGCAGCAGCTGGCGGATGCGGCTCCGGTCCACGGCCAGCTCGACGGGGTCCGGGGGCATCCGGGTCGTCACGGTGATGCCCTTCCCTTCGGCCAGGATGCCGGCCGTTTCCGCCGCTTCGGCCAACGGTTCCCGGAGGTCGCAGGGCGCCACCGCAAGGGGGGCCCGGCCCTCGTCGGCCCGCGCCAGGGTGAGGAGGTTCTCCACCAGCTCGGTCATCCGATGAATCTCGGCCAGAGTGGCGTCGAGCGCCTCCAGGTTCTCCGGCGGGTTCCGCGGGTGGGTGAGGGTCCGTTCCACGCCCGCCCGGAGGACCATGAGCGGGGTCTTCAGCTCGTGGCTCGCGTCGGCGATGAAGCGGTGCAGTGCGGAGAAGCTCTGCTCGAGGCGGGCGAACATCCGGTTCACCGCCGACGCGAGCCGGGCGAGTTCGTCGGAGGTGCGTGGCACCTCCAGGCGGCGGTGGAGGCTTCGTCCGTCGGTGATCGCCTCGAGTTCGGCGATCATCGGCTCCATCGGCCGGAGGGCCGTTCCGGCCAGCCAGTAGCCGATCAGGACCGACGCCACCAGCAGGATCGGAAGGCTCAGGACCATCGAGCGCAGCAGGGCCCCGGGGCCGAAGAAGACGGAGCCCACCGAGGCGGCCACCAGGAGGCCGCCGACCTGGTCGCCGGCGCCGGGAACGGGCTGGGCCAGGAACCGCACCGGCCCCACCGACTCATCGAAGGTCAGGGTGCCCTGCTGCCGCGACGCCGGCGGGTTCCGGAGCCGCCCCAGGAGCCGCTCGGTCGATGCGGCGGGGAGGGCCCGCGTCTCGGCCGAGAGGAAGAGCGGCCTGCCGTGCGGATCGGTGACGATGAGATAGTCCCGGAAACCCTCGAAGTAGGCGGCGATCCCGGGATCGAGCGCCGGCCGTTCCTCGTCGAGGGTCACCACCCGGCCCAGCACCCGCTCCGACTCGGTGAGCCAGCCGGTCGAGAGCGCCGCCTCGAGCATGAGCCGCTGGTCGACCTCGCGGCTGCTGGTGATCCGCCGGTCCACGTACAGGCTGGCGCCGAAGACGAGCACGGTGGCGGCGAGGGCCGCCGTGTACCAGACGGTGAGCCGCTGCCGCAGGGTGTTCACGGTCAGGCCTTCACGACGTAGCCGACCCCGCGCACCGTGTGGAGCAGGCGGCGCTGCGACCCGGCATCCACCTTCTTCCGGAGCCGGGTGATCACGACGTCGACGATGTTGGTGCCCGGGTCGAAGTGATAGCCCCAGGCGTACTCGGTGATCAGGGTGCGGGACATGACCCGGCCCTGGTGGCGGACCAGGTACTCGAGGACGGTGTACTCCTTGGGGGTCAGATCGAGCCGCTTGCCTCCCCGCCGGGCCTCGCGGAGGGCGGTGTCGACCTCGAGATCGGCGACCCTGAGGACCGGGCTGGTCATCTGCTTCGGACGACGGCCGACGGCCTCGACCCGCGCCAGGACCTCCTCGAACGCGAACGGCTTGGTCACATAGTCGTCCGCCCCGGCCCGGAGGGCTTCCACTTTGGTATCCACCGAGTCCTGGGCGGTCAGGATCAGGATCGGCGTCGTGACTCCCCGGTCGCGAAGGGTACGGACGATCTCGACCCCGCTCATTCCCGGCAGCCGGAGATCCAGCACCACCAGGTCGTACTGGCCGCCGGAAATCAGCCGGAGCGCTTCCAGGCCATCATCCACCAGGTCGGCCTGGAACTGGTGTTCCTCGAGCCCGCGCTGGACGTACTTGCCCACGGTCCGATCGTCCTCCACGACGAGCACCCTCATGGGGGACCCTCCTGGGCGACCGGCAGGTGCACCCGGAAGGTCGTCCCCAGGCCGGGCTGGCTTTCCACCCCGATGCGGCCACCCTGCTCCTCGATGATCCCGTA